>JANORB010000046.1:0-10726 GCA_031415135.1 Methylibium sp. | reverse complement strand
CGCACCGATGTGCACATGCTCGGCCGGCTCGAAGGCCGGCGCCCTGACACGCCGGCACCGGAAGCGGCCGCACCGGCGGCGGCCGGCGCCAGCGGTGCCAGTGGCGGTTTTCAAGTCAAGTGAGGAGACAAGACATGAAGTTCACGTTCTTGATCGTTGCGGCCCTGGCGCCGTGGCTGGCCGGCTGCGCCAACACAGCGCCCGAATGGGAAGGCAGTTTCGGCGACTCGGCGCGGCAGTTGCGCGCCGCGCAAGTCATCGACCCGGCCGCGGCCAGCCGCAACACCGGCGTGGGTCTGACCGACGGCAAGGCCACCGCAGGGGCGCAGAAAGCGTATGCCGACTCGTTCGGCTACGCGGTGAAGGAATCCGCCCAGCCGGCGCTGTCGATCAGCACGACCGGGGGCAAGTGAAACCGCGTGGACAGAAACTGGGGAGCGATGTGATGAAACTCGCACTGCGCATGCCGCCACGCCGCCACCAGCGCGGCGCCGTGGCCATCATCGTCGGACTGTCGATCGCGGTGCTGATCGGGTTCGCGGGCCTGGCGCTCGACGGTGGGCGCCTGTATGTCAACAAGACCGAGCTTCAGAACGCCTCCGACGCGTGCGCCCTGGCCGCTTCGTTCGAGCTGACGGGGGCGCCGAGCATCCCGACGGCCAATTTTCCGATTGCTGAAAACGCCGGCCGGCTCGTGGCCACCCGCAACCGGGTCGGCTTCCAGGGGAACGACATTGCCGGCGGCGCGGTGACGGTCCAGTTCAACACCGTGCTCAGCGGCGGCACCTGGGTCGGGGCGGGCGCCGCCACACCGGCATCCAAGTACGTGCGCTGCACGATCGCAGAAACCGGCATCACGCCCTGGTTCATGCAGGTGCTCGGCTTGGGCAACCAAACCGTCAGCGCGTTGGCCACGGCGACGCTCGCGCCATCGCAGAACTCGTGCACCGCCATTCCGATCGGCATGTGCGCCGCCGGGTCCGCGCCAGGCTACGGCTTCGTTGCCGGCCGGTGGTACAACGGCGGCCTCAACAACGCAAACAGCCTGACCGGCAGCTTCAACTGGATCGACTTTTCGCCGCCCTCGGGTGGCGCCAGCGAACTGTCGGCGGCCTTGCTGGGCAGCGGCGCTTGCACGGTCGCGGCGGGTACCTCGGTCGGAGCGACCGGCGCCATTTCGAGCTTGAAAGCGGCATGGAATTCGCGCTTCGGCATCTACCACCCGTCGCTTCCGTCCACACCGCCCACAGCCGCAGTGCCCGACTGGTCCGGGTACAGCTATACGGCCGTAAACTGGCCCACGCAGTTCAATGCGGCGGCGAATATGCGAACCGTGCAGCGGCCCGCGCACGCGCCCTACGGAACCAACGTGGCGAACGGCAACACGATCACGGGGCTGAACGTCGGGCCGCCACCCTCAGTCGTGTTGCAGGCCGGGGCGCTGACCACACGCGGCGCAGACCGTCGCTTCGTGCCGGCACCGATCGTGAATTGCGCCGGCTTCAGCGGCAGCCAGACCGTCCCGGTGCTCGACTGGGCTTGCGTCTTGATGCTGCACCCGATGACGACCGATCCGAATCAAACGCTTTTCCTCGAGTTCGTGGGGCTGACGACGGCGGCGGGCAGCCCCTGCGCCACGGTCGGTGGTGTCGGCAATAGCGCGAGCACCGGCCCGCTGGTGCCGGCCCTGGTGCAATAGGAGCCGGCCGTGAAATCGCCCTTGACCCAGCGTCGCAAGACACTCCGCGGTGTCGCCGCCGTGGAACTCGGCATCACGATGATCCCGTTGTTGATCCTGACCTTCGGCGTGACCGAGTACGGCCGCGCCATCTACACCTACAACGCCATCGACAAGTCGGCCCGCGACGGCGTGCGCTACCTCACCGCGCCCATCTCGGGCAGCCTCAACCCCGAGGCCGATGCACGCAACCTGGTCGTCTACGGCAATGTGCAAGGCACTGGCGCGGCACTCGCGCCCGGCCTGACCACCGGCATGGTCAACATCTGCAATGCGACCTCATGCCCCGGCACGCATGCCGGCGTGGCCACTGGCAGCGGCGTGGTGAATCTGGTGACGGTGAGCATCGCCAGCTACGTTTACAACTCGATCGTGACCTACGTCGCGCCGGCGACCTTGAACTTCAACACGATCAGCGTGACGATGAGGGCCAACTTATGAAGCCCCACATGTCATCGGACCGGCGCCGCCAGGCAGGTGCCGCAGCCATCGAATTTGCCCTCGTGGCAAGCGTGTTTTTCATGATCCTGATCGGCGCCTTGGAGATGAGCCGGCTGCTGTGGACATGGAACGCCGCCGGCGAAGCCACCCGCCTGGGCGCGCGCATGGCGGTGGTGTGCAGCCTCAACGAGGTCGCCATCGTCAATCGCATGCGCGAGCGGCTTCCGGCGCTGCAGGCCACCGACGTGACGATCACCTATCTGCCCGCCGGTTGTACCGACGCCAATTGCCAATCGGTGCGAGTCACGCTGGCCGGCTACACGCACCAGCCGATCATCCCGTTTGTGCCTCTGTCGATGCCGATCCCTTCGTTTCAGACCACCTTGCCGCGCGAGTTCATGCAAAGCGCGGGCAACCCCGCTTGCACCTGAGCCGCGCGAGCGCGAACCCATGAAAATCAAAGTCATTTCCTCCAACAGCGAGCGCGCCGAATACATGGCGCAGCTGGTGCGCAACAGCGGCCCGGGGCTCGACGTGCACGCGGCCACCAGCGCGTTGTCGGGCCTGCCCGCGGTGATCAACGGCAGCCGCCCCGGCCTGCTGGTGCTCGACGGTGTGGACGAAGCGGGGCTGGACGCGATCGGCCGGCTGGCGCTGACGAACCAGGATGTCGACACCATCGTCATCTCGTCGGAGCAGTCGCCCGCGTTCCTGCTGAAGGCGATGCAGGCCGGTGTGCGCGAGGTGCTGCCACCGCCGGTCAACGGGCCCGCATTGCAAGCGGCGGTGCAGCGGCTCGCGCGCAAGCGCGTGCCGCAGGCGCCTGCGGGCAAGCCGGGCGAGGTCATGGCCTTCATCTCCTGCAAGGGCGGCAGCGGCGCCAGCTTTCTTGCGGCCAACCTGGCGCATGTGCTGTCCGCGCGTGACGAGCGCACCGTCGGCTTGCTCGACTTCGACCTCCAGTTCGGCGACACGCTGCTGATGGTGAGCGACCAGCGCGCCACCAGCGACGTGGGCGAGGTGGCGCGCAACATCAGCCGGCTCGACTCCGACCTGCTGCGCTCGGCCATGGTGCAGGTGAGCGACACGCTGGCAGTGCTGCCGGCGCCGGACGAGTTGTCACAGGCGCTGGAGGTCAAGGCCGCGCATGTCGAGGCGATCATCAAGCAGGCGCGCCAGATGTTCGACTTCGTCGTGCTCGACGTCGGCCGATCGATCGATTCCGTGAGCCTGCAGGCGCTCGACCTGGCCAACCGCATCTTCCCGGTGCTGCAGTTGAGCGTGCCGCAGGTGCGCGACGCGAAGCGCTTGCGCACCCTGTTCCGTTCGCTGGAGTACCCGGCGCAAAAGATTCACTGGCTGGTCAACCGCTACCAGAAGTCGGGCGACATCTCGCTCGACTCGCTGGAGCAGACGCTGGGCAGCCGCGACCTGACCACCGTGCCGAACCACTTTGCCGGCGTCAGCGCGTCGATCAACCAGGGCGTGCCGATCGAAAAGCTGGCGCGCAACAACCCGGTGGCCAAGGCGCTTCTGGAGCTGGCGCAGACGGTCGCGCCGACGGAAAACGCCAAGAAGGACACCTGGCTCTCGAGCCTGTTCGGAAACTAGCCCCACGACCAAGGCAGACCTCATGTTGAAAATCCGGGAACGACTCGCCGCCGCGCCGCAGATGGAAGAGCCGCGCATCGAAGCGCGCGGCACCGACACGCCGGCGCAGGCTTCGCACGCCTACCAGCAGATGAAGGCCCGCGTGCACCAGCTGCTGCTGGGCCGGCTGGACCTGGAGGCGATGGAGGGGCTGACGCCGGAACGCCTGCGTGAAGAACTGAACGTGATGGTCGAGCGGCTTCTCGTCGAAGAGAACGTCGTCGTCAATGCGCAGGAACGGCGCAGCCTGGTGCGCGACATCCAGCACGAGATGCTGGGCCTGGGCCCGCTGGAGCCGCTGCTGGCCGACCCGACGATCTCGGACATCCTGGTCAATGGCGCGCAGCAGGTCTACGTGGAGCGGCGCGGCCAGTTGAGCCTGACCCAGGTGAGTTTTGCCGACGACGACCACTTGATGAAGATCATCGACAAGATCGTCTCGCGCGTGGGCCGGCGGGTCGACGAGTCGAGCCCGATGGTCGATGCCCGCCTGCCCGATGGGTCGCGGGTCAACGTGATCATTCCGCCGCTGGCGCTGGACGGCCCGGTGCTGTCGATCCGCCGTTTTTCGGCCGTGCCGTTGACGATGGGTGACCTGATCGAAGGCAAGACCCTCACGCCCGAGATGGCGCAGGTGCTGCAGGCGCTGGCCAGCGCCGAGCTGAACCTGATGGTGTCGGGTGGCACCGGCAGCGGCAAGACCACGCTGCTCAACATCCTGTCGGGCTATGTCGACCCCGGCGAGCGCATCGTGACGATCGAAGATGCGGCCGAACTTCGGCTCAGGCAGCCGCATGTGGTGCGGCTTGAAACCCGGCCGGCCAACATCGAAGGGCGGGGCGAGGTGAACCAGCGTTCGCTGGTGCGCAACGCGCTGCGCATGCGGCCGGACCGCATCATCCTGGGCGAGGTGCGCGGTGCCGAGGCGCTCGACATGTTGCAGGCCATGAACACCGGCCACGACGGCTCGATGACGACGATCCACTCGAATACCGCGCGCGATGCGCTCGGCCGCCTGGAGAACATGCTGGCGATGGGCGGCCTGAGCCTGCCGGTGAAGGCGGCGCGCGCGCAAATTGCCTCGGCGATCAACGTGATCATCCAGGCCAACCGGCTGACCGACGGCCGGCGCAAGGTGACCAGCGTGGTCGAGATCACCGGCATGGAAGGCGATGTGATCACGATGCAGGAAATCTTTGCCTACAAGCAGACCGGCGTGGACGCGAACGGCGTGGTCAAGGGCTACTTCCAGGCCACCGGGGTGCGCCCGCGCTTTGTCGAGCGGCTCCGGGCCCACGGCGTGGTGGTGCCGGAATCTTTGTTCGACCCGTCACGCCGCATGGAGTGAGCCATGGACACCAGCTATGTCTTGTTCATCGTGCTGCTGTTCGTCGCGGTGGTGCTGGCGCTCGAAGGCGGCTACCAGGTCTGGGCCTCCAAGAACAGCGCCGAAGCCAAGCGCGTGGCCGGCCGCTTGCGCCAGCTTGAAAGCAGCAGCGAGCTGACTCCGCTGAGCATCGAGCGGCGCACGCCGGTGCGGCGCTGGAACTGGCTCGACGACGCGGCGGTGGCGGCCATGCCCAAGGGCCCCGAGCTGCTGAACTACCTGGAGACATCGGGCACGGGCCGCGGCGCGGGCGAGATGATCCTGTACAGCGTGGTGCTGGGCTCGGTGGGTTGGGCGCTGCCGATGCTGCTGTCCAAACCATGGACATTTTCGCTGCTGCTGTGCGGCGTGTTGGCCACTGCACCGTGGTTCTGGCTGGCACGCCAACGCAGCAAGCGCATCCAGTTGTTCGAGCGCCAGATCCCCGAGGCACTGGACCTGATGGGCCGCGCGCTGCGCGCCGGGCACGCCTTCCCGACCGCGGTCAAGATGGTGGGCGACGAAATGGCGGAGCCCATCGCCAAGGAGTTTCGCACCCTGTTCGATGAAACCAACTTCGGCGTGCCGCAGAACGAGGCGCTGGCGCGCCTGGCCGACCGCGTGCCCATCGACGACCTGCGCTACTTCGTGATCGCGGTGACGATCCAGCGCGAGTCCGGCGGCAACCTGGCCGAATTGCTGGACAACATCTCAGGCATCGTTCGGGCCCGGCTCAAGCTGTTGGGCGAGGTGCGCACGCTGTCGGCCGAGGGGCGCATGTCGGCCTGGATCCTGGGGCTGCTGCCGTTCTGCGTGGGGGTGATGATCAACATCGTCAACCCCGAGTTCATGAATGTGCTGTGGACCGACCCGGTGGGCCTGCGCCTGGTGGGTGGCGCGCTGGTGATGATGGCGCTGGCGGTGGTCTGGATGCGCAGCATCATCAAGATCAGGGTCTGAGGAAGTCGCCATGTCCATGATGCAGATCGGTATTCTCGCGCTGGTGTTCATCGGCACCTTCGCGCTGGCGTGGTGGCTGGTGCAGTTTGCCGGGGGCAACGCTTCGGCGCAGCGCATGCGCCGGGTGTTGGGCGAGCCGTCGACGATGGAGTCGCCCGCGGAACGTTTCGTGACCCGCATCGCCAGGGCGACGCGGCCGATCGCCAAGCTGTCGATGCCCGAAGAGGGCTTCGAGAATTCGGCGTTGCGGCGCCGCTTTGTCATGGCCGGCATTCGCACCGCCACCGCACCGGCGGCGTATTTCGGCGCCAAGACCATCCTCGCCGTCAGCCTGCCGATGGTGGCATTCGTGGTGCTCGCGCTGCTGAAGCAGCCGCCGATCAAGGGCAATGCGCTGCTTTTCTGGCTGCTGTTGGCGGCGACCTTGGGCTACTACCTGCCCAACTTCATCCTCTCGCGAATGGTGTTCGTGCGCCAGCGCGAAATCTTCGAGACCTTTCCCGACGCGCTGGACCTGATGACCGTGTGCATGGAGGCAGGCCTGGGCACGGAAGCGGCATTGAACAAGGTGGCCGAGGAGATGGTGCACAAGAGCGAGGTGCTGAGCGACGAGTTGAGGCTGGTGAACCTGGAGTTGCGCGCCGGCGCGCCGCGCGACCGGGCGCTGCGCAACCTGGCCATCCGCACCGGCGTGGAAGAGGTGGACGGGTTTGTCTCGATGATCATCCAGGCCGAGCGTTTCGGCACCAGCATTGCCCAGGCGCTGCGGGTGCACGCCGACATGCTGCGCACACGCCGCCGGCAGCGCGCCGAAGAGGCGGCGGCCAAGATCGCCTTGAAGCTGCTGTTCCCGCTGATCTTCGGGATTTTCCCGTCACTGATGCTGGTGCTGATGGGGCCGGCGGTGATCCAGATCTACCGCGTGCTGCTGCCGATGATGGCGGGCGGGCGTTGAACTTCACGTTGTTTGCCAAGGAGACGACCATGCGTGTTCGATACCAGATCGGAACTGTCGCGCCCATGCCGGCGCCTTCAACCGCGCGGCTGCCGGCGCGTCGCACACAGCATGCAAAACGGCCGATCGCCAGGCACGCCGTGCCGCGTGGGCAAAGCAGCATCGCCGTTGCGGTGATGGTGGCCATGGCGGGCTGCGCCACGCCGATGCCGCAAGCGTCCAAGTCGTGGATCATCGAGCCGACGGTGGGCATCACCCACACGCTGAAGAACAGCGAGGCGTATTACACGCTGGGCCGCGTCCACGACGGCTCGCTGGCGTGGGGCAAGGCCGTCGACGCTTATCGCAAGGCGATTGCCGCCGACGCGCAGAACATCGAGGCCTACAACGCGCTGGGGGTCTCGCTGGCCCGCGCCGGCCGGTTTGCGGACGCCGAAACCACATTGCGCCAGGCCGTGGCGCTGGCACCCGACCGGGCCCACGTTCGCAGCAACCTGGGCTATGTGTTGCTGCTGGCGGGCAAACCGAAAGACGCGGTGACGGAGTTGAGGGCGGCGGTCGAACAAGACCGGGGCAACACGATGGCGGCGAGCAACTTGCGTCGTGCCATGGGTGAGTCTGACTCTGATTTGCCGGTTTCGGCGCCGGCGAGCGACGCGCCCGCCGCAGGGCGCTCCGTCAACCCACACAGCGCCACGGCGGCAACGATCAGTGTGCCCGCGCCGATCACGGTGGCCGAAGTGCAGGGCCCGGCGACAGCGACGGTGGACATTCTGTTGCCGCTGACCACGGCTTCGTTGCCCGCGCCGCCCGCGATGGGTGGTGCCACAACAGCACGCGCCGCATCGACCGTGCCCGCGCTGAAGATGATCGACACGCCGACCGTTTCATCGATCGAAGGCAAGTCGACCCTGGCGCGCGGCGCCATCACGACGGAGCCGAGCGTGAACAGCGGGCCACCGCCCATCCCGTCGCACAAGCGGCCGGATGCGCCGGCCGTGCGCCTGGAGATCAGCAATGGCAACGGCGTTCCCGGCATGGCCTCGCGCGTGGGGCGCTGGCTCGCCACGCAGGGCGAGGACGACTCTCGCCTGACGAACCAGCGGCCATTCGTTCAGCAGACCACGGTGGTGCAGTACCGGGCCGGGCAGGAAGCGGCGGCCCAGCGCATTGCGCGCGCGCTGCCGGCCCACGCCGTGGCGGCGTCCGAGCCGTCGCCCGGGCTGCGCAGCGACGTTCGGGTGGTGCTGGGGCACGACTGGGTTCAGACCGCCGCGTGCCTTGAGCAAAACAGCTGCCGGCCGACAGCCACTGCAGTGTTGGCGGCGGCCGCTCGTTGAGCTGACGGGAATGGGGGACGCTGACGGGACACGCGCCCGGGCCACGCGCCGGGCCACGCGCCCGGGATACGCGCCCAGGACACGCGTCGCTCGGTCAGGCCGGCACGGCCGGCAGCCCGCTCAGCGCCATCGCCAGCTCGGCCTCGTCATACGGCTGATCGACCAGCTTGCCGGCCGCGTAGGCGCTGTAGGCCGACATGTCGAAGTGGCCGTGGCCGCACAGGTTGAACAGGATCACCTCGGAGCGGCCTTCACGCTTGCAGCGCAAGGCCTCGTTGATGGCGCCCAGCACCGCGTGGTTGGCCTCGGGCGCGGGCACGATGCCCTCGGCGCGCGCAAAGGTCACGCCGGCTTCGAAGCAGGCAATCTGGTGGTAGGCGGTGGCCTCGATGATGCCGAGCTGGCTCAAGTGCGACACCAGCGGCGCCATGCCGTGGTAACGCAATCCACCGGCATGAAATCCCGGCGGCGTGAAGGTGGAGCCGAGCGTGTGCATCTTGGTCAGCGGCGTCGTGTGGGCGGTGTCGCCGAAGTCGTAAGCGTACTTTCCGCGCGTGAGTGACGGGCAGGCTGCGGGTTCCACGGCAACGATGCGGCGTTGTTTGGTATTGCCTTTGCCGCGCAACTGCTGGCCGATGAACGGGAAGGCGATGCCGGCGAAGTTGGAGCCGCCGCCGGTGCAACCGACGATCACGTCGGGGTCGTCGCCCGCCATCTCCAGTTGCAGCATGGCTTCCTGGCCGATGATGGTCTGGTGCATCAGCACGTGGTTCAGCACCGAGCCGAGTGCGTACTTGGTGTCGTCGTGGGTCGCCGCCACTTCGACGGCCTCGGAGATCGCGATCCCCAGCGACCCAGGGTGGTCCGGGTTCTTGGCCAGGATCGCGCGGCCGGCGTTGGTTTCGTTGGACGGCGATGCGATGCAACGTGCGCCGTAGGTTTCCATCAACGCGCGCCGGTAAGGCTTCTGGTCGTACGACACCCGCACCTGGAACACGGTCACGTCGATGCCGAACAGCGCGCCGGCAAACGCCAGCGACGAGCCCCACTGGCCGGCCCCCGTTTCGGTGGCGATCTTCTTGATGCCGGCCTGGCTGTTGTACCAGGCCTGCGGGATGGCCGTGTTGGGCTTGTGCGAACCGGCGGGTGAGACGCCTTCGTACTTGTAGTAGATCCTGGCCGGCGTGCCGAGCGCCTTCTCAAGGCGATGGGCGCGGATCAGCGGGGAAGGGCGCCACAGCCTGAACACCTCGCGCACCGGCTCGGGAATCGGCACCTCGCGCTCGGTGGACACCTCTTGCATGATGAGTTCCATCGGGAACAACGGCGCCAGGTCGTCGGGCCCGACCGGCTGCATGGTGCCGGGGTGCAGCACCGGCGGCGCGGGCACCGGCAGGTCGGCCGCGATGTTGTACCAGTGCCTGGGCATCTTGCTCTCGTCGAGCAGGTATTTGGTTTGGGTGCTCATGAGGATCCTCGGCGCAGTGGGGCGGTGGGGCCCGGGGCGAGGATCGTACGGCGGCCGGCGGCGCGCGCGAATGCTCGCTTGCCCGCAGTCGGGTGCGGCTCAGGGCGTCAGCAATTCCAGCGCGCGGTCCATGCCGCCGGACAGGATGGAAATCATGGCCTGCTCGGCCACCGCCGGCTTGGGGTGGTAGGCAATGCTGAGCCCGGCCACCGCCATCATCGGCAGGTCGTTCGCACCGTCGCCCACGGCGATGGCCTGCGCGGGCGAAATGCCCATCAGCTCGCACACCTCCAGCACCACGCGGCGCTTCTCGGCGCCGTCGACGATCTCGCCCCACGGGCGCTCCAGCAGCAGGCCGGTCAGCTCGCCATGGTCGACCTCGAGCATGTTGGCGCGCGCAAAGTCGAGCTTCAACCGGTGGCGCACCCGCTCGCTGAAAAAGGTGAAACCGCCCGACACCAGCAAGGTCTTCAGCCCGGCGGCCTGGCAGGCTTGCACAAAGCGCTCGACGCCGGGGTTGAGCTGCAAGTGGCGCGCGTACACCTGTTCCAGCGCGGCCACCGGCACGCCGCGCAGCAACGCCAGGCGGCGCCGCAGGCTGTGTTTGTAGTCGGTGATCTCACCGCGCATCGTCGCTTCGGTGATGGCCGCCACCGCGGCCTTGCGTCCCACCACTTCGGCGATCTCGTCGATGCACTCGATGTTGATCAGCGTCGAGTCCATGTCGAACGCCACCAGCTTGAAGTCAGTCAGCCGCAGCGGCGGCGTGAAGCCGCGGATGAACAGGCCGGGTGAGATTTGTTGCGCA
>JANORB010000045.1:0-18710 GCA_031415135.1 Methylibium sp. | reverse complement strand
ATGTACCTGCAGGGCGTGGACAACGTCTTCGACCTGAGCTGGACCGACGGTCTGAAGTACCGCGACGTCTACCACCAGAACGAGGTCGAGCAAAGCACCTACAACTTCGAGCACAGCGATGTGGAGTTCCTGCTCGCGGCGTTTGCCAGCCATGAGAAGCAGGCCAAGTATTTGATGGAACAGCAACTCGCGCTGCCCGCCTACGAGCAGGTGCTCAAGGCCGGCCACAGTTTCAATTTGCTCGACGCGCGCGGCGCCATCAGCGTGACCGAGCGCGCCGCCTACATCGGCCGCATCCGCACCAACACGCGCAGCGTGGCCAAGAGCTACAAGGAAAGCCGGCGCCGGCTCGACCCGCCGTTCCCGATGGCGCCGCGCGCCTGGGCCGATGAGGCGGTGGCGCAGATGGACCGGGATGCGGCCGCATCATGACGACCAGGAACCTGCTCGTTGAATTGTTCGTCGAAGAGCTGCCGCCGAAGGCGTTGAAGAAGCTGGGCGAGGCGTTTGCCACCGGGCTGGCCGACGCCCTGCGCGCGCAGGGGCTGGCGACGGATCAGTCGGCGGTCACGCCATTTGCCTCGCCGCGCCGGCTGGCCGCGCACATCAGCGGCGTCAATGCCCAAGCGGATGACCAGGCCCGGTCGCAAAAGCTGATGCCGGTCAGCGTCGGGCTCGATGCCGAAGGCCAGGCCACACCGGCCTTGCTGAAAAAACTTGCTGCCCTGGGAGCCGATGCCGGCGTCGTGCCGCAACTCCAACGCCGAATCGACGGCAAGGCCGAAGCGCTGTTCTTCGACAGCGTGGTGCGCGGCGCGACCCTGGCCGAAGGCCTGCAAAAGGCGCTGGACGAGGCGCTCGCCAGGCTGCCGATCCCGAAGCTCATGCAATACCAGTTGGAAGACGGCTGGACCAGCGTTCACTTCGTGCGCCCCGCACATGGCCTGGTGGCCTTGCACGGCGCCGAGGTGGTGCCGGTGAATGCGCTCGGCCTGCGGGCCCGGCGCGAAACGATGGGCCACCGCTTCGAGGCGCCGATGACGCCGGTGGTGCTGCAAGACGCCGACCATTACGCGCGCCAGCTCGAAGAGCAGGGCGCCGTGATCGCCAGCTTTGCCGCGCGCCACGGCGAGATCGCACGCCAGCTCAACGCGGCGGCGCGCAAGGAAGGATTGAGGCCGATCGAGGACGCCGCGCTGCTCGATGAAGTCACGGCGCTGGTCGAGCGGCCCAACGTGCTGCTGTGCCAGTTCGACGAGGCCTTTCTCGGTGTGCCGCCCGAATGCCTGATCCTGACGATGAAGGCGAACCAGAAGTACTTTCCGCTGCTCGACGCGCAGGGCCAGCTGACGAACAAGTTCCTGGTCGTCAGCAACATCCGGCCGGACGACGCCAGCCGCGTGATCGAAGGCAACGAGCGCGTGGTGCGGCCGCGGCTGGCGGATGCGAAGTTCTTCTTCGACCAGGATCGCAAGAAGACGCTGGAGTCGCGCGTGGCGGGGTTGGACAAGGTCGTGTATCACAACAAGCTCGGCACGCAGGGCGCGCGCGTTGAACGGGTGCGCGCCATGGCCAGGGCGATTGGCGAACAGCTGGGCGGGCCCGCGCTCGCCGCGAGCGCCGACCGAGCAGCACTTTTGGCCAAGGCTGATTTGCTGACCGACATGGTTGGTGAGTTCCCCGAGTTGCAGGGTGTCATGGGTGCCTGCTACGCGCGCCATGACGGTGAGACCGAAGAGGTGGCGTTTGCGATCGAGGACCACTACAGGCCGCGTTTTGCGGGGGATGGGTTGCCTCGAAACATGACAGGCTCAGTGGTTGCCCTTGCCGACAAGCTGGAGACGCTGATCGGGCTGTTCGGTATCGGCCAAGCGCCCACTGGAGACAAAGATCCGTTTGCGTTGCGCCGCCAGGCGCTGGGTGTCGTTCGGCTGTTGGTCGAAAGAGACTTGCCTCTAAGTCAGTACAAATTGGTCGAGCGATGCTCAGGCCTGTTTCCCGAAGGAATGCTTCAATCGAATTTCCAGACGAGTGACGGTAGCAGCGACTCCAAAGCGCTCCAGATCCAGTGGTTCCTCAACGAGCGCGCAATGGCCTACTGGCGCGACCAGGGGTTTCCAGAGAGCCATGTGGATGCGGTCCATCAAGTCAGTGATTTTCCCAGTGACCATGGCAAGCGGCTGGTCGCGCTGAGAAGCTTTGCTTCATTGCCTGAGGCGCCTGCACTGGCTGCGGCCAACAAGCGGGTCTCCAATATCCTGAAGAAGGTATCCAAAAAGATCGATGGTCAGATCGACGACTCGTTACTCGTAGAGTCGGCGGAAATTGCGCTTGCCAAGGCACTTCGAACTCTGGCTCCCCAGGCAGAGTCCGCTGCGATTTCCGGCGACTATGCCGAGAGCCTGCGCATCCTGGCCGCGCTGAAGGCCCCAGTCGACGCCTTCTTCGATGGTGTCTTGGTCAATGTCGATGACCCCGCCCTGCTGCGCAATCGGCTTGGGCTTTTGACCTCACTGCGGGCGACGATGAATCGAGTCGCCGATCTTTCCAAGCTCGCTACTTGAAACCGCAAGCCCGATAATCGAGAGCATGGATCGTCAGCGAAGAATCGAGGTTTTCCTGCAGGCCGCCCACCGATTTGCTGTGGCCCGCCTGCGCGCCGAGCCTGGGCGCATTGGCGAAGTTCGAGCGCTGTTGCATCGTTGGCGCGAACAGTCCGGCCGGACCCGTTCGGACTGCTACTGGGACGAATGGGAACGCCTTCTGTCCATGCCCATCGACGAGTTCGAAAGTGCAATTTGTGCCGACGATGAGCATGCGACCGTGTTGCGCAGCGTCTCGCCCATCGGCATTCTGATCACCGAACCCGAGCGCCGAGAACTCTTGCGTGAGGCGCGCCGCTCATGACTCGCGAACAGCTCGAACCCGTGATTCGGGCGGCGGCGGCCATCACGAAGGAGCAGTCATTCGTAGTCATTGGCAGCCAGGCCGTCCTGCTTCCCTATCCCGAAGCGCACCCAG
Source organism: Methylibium sp. (assembly GCA_031415135.1). Taxonomy (GTDB): domain Bacteria; phylum Pseudomonadota; class Gammaproteobacteria; order Burkholderiales; family Burkholderiaceae_C; genus LGRD01. The sequence goes on along the minus strand of JANORB010000045.1, from coordinate 15,689 downwards.
ACCTGCTCGTCTCCCGGGAACTGGACCTCTATCCTGCGATGGCGCCGGGCCCAGAGACAGCGGTGATGCCTTCCGATTGGATGGACCGTGCATCGTTGCACTATCTCGGCGATGCGACGGTGGTCTGTCCCGATATGCACGACCTGGCCGTCTCCAAATGTGCAGCCGGTCGAGAGAAAGACGCTCGGTTCGTGCGTGTCATGTTGAAGGAAGGGACGATCGATTCTTCTTTGCTCGAACAGAGAATCCGGCAACTCGATCCGAGCCGACCGATTTCCGCCATCGTCGCCTGGGCCCATCTCCGCGCCCGCGAAGCCCTACCATGAAACTCATCATCCTCGACCGCGACGGCACCATCAATGAAGAACGCGACGACTTCGTCAAATCGCCGGACGAATGGGTGCCGCTGCCGGGCGCGCTGGAGGCGATCGCGCGGCTCAACCACGCGGGCTGGCACACGGTGCTGGCGACCAACCAGTCGGGCCTGGGGCGCGGGCTGTTCGACATGACGACCCTCAACGCGATTCACCTGAAGATGAACCAGGCGCTGGCCAAGCTCGGTGGGCGCATCGACGCGGTGTTCTTCTGCCCGCACGCGCCCACCGAGGTCTGCAATTGCCGCAAGCCGCTTGCGGGCATGTTCGAGCTGATCGGCGAGCGTTACGGCGTGCACCTGAAAGACGTGCCCGCGGTCGGTGATTCCCTGCGCGACCTGCAGGCCGGCTCGGCTGCGGGCTGCCCGCCCCACCTGGTGCGCACCGGCAAGTCGGGCCAGCTCACGGTGGCGCAGGTCGAGCAGATGTGCGCGGCGGTGCCGGGCACCCAGGTGCATGCCGACCTGGCCGCGTTTGCGGCGCACCTGATCGAGCGCCAGCGCAAGGAGCATGGCGATTCGGGCGAATCGGATTCGGGCTACGGGGCGGCAAGCTGATGCGCAACGTGTTCCATGCGATTCGCTCGCTGCTCTTCGTGCTGTTTCTCGCGGTCACCGTGGTGCCGTGGGCGCTGGCGGTTCTGGTGGTCTCGATGTTCGCGCGCGGCAGCACGGTCTACTGGCTTTGTGTGGCCTGGCTGCGCACCGCCATCGCCGGTGCGCGCGTGATCTGCGGTGTGCGCGCGCGCCTGCAGGGCATGGAGCGTTTGCCCGACGGGCCGGTCGTGCTGCTGCCCAAGCACCAATCGACCTGGGAGACGTTTGCCTTTCCCGGCCTGATGCCGCGGCCGCTTTGTTATGTCTTCAAGCGCGAACTGCTGTACATCCCGTTTTTCGGTTGGGCCATGAGCCGCATGGACATGATCCACATCGACCGCAGCAAACGCGCGGAAGCCTGGAACAAGGTGGCCGAGCAGGGCCGGCGCTTCATGGCCACCGGCCACTGGGTCATCATGTTCCCGGAGGGCACGCGCATTCCGCGCGGCAAGCAGGGCACCTACAAGGCCGGCGGCGCGCGGCTCGCCGTGGCCACCGGCGCGGCGGTGGTGCCTATTGCGGTGACCTCGGCGCGCTGCTGGCCGCGCAAGTCGTTCATCCTGCGGCCCGGCGTGATCGATGTGTCGGTCGGTTTCCCGATCGCATCCACCGGCCGCGAACCCGATGAACTGATGCGCGAGGTCGAGACCTGGATCGAGGCCGAGATGCGGCGCCTGGACCCCGAGGCGTATGTGGCGGTGGGTGATGCCGCGGCGGTTGCCCGTTCGCCTGGACCGACCGGCGTTTCATGACCCGCCCGGCCGCCGCCCGCGTCTTGCACCAACTGTCGCTGTTTGGTGACCTGGCGCCGGCGGCCGAGGGCGTGCAATCGCCGATATCGGAGCCTCTGACTGGAACGAGCCCGCGCGCGAATCCGGCCCCGGTGCCCGCGCCGCCGCCCGCCAGCGGTCTCAGGCCGGCCGTGTTTCGGCATCCGAACGCCGACCGCGAGATCCGCCTGAAAGAACATCTGGTGGCCTACGCGCTCAAGCGGGCGCGGCGGCGCAGCATCGGTTTCATCGTCGGCACCGAAGGGCTGAGCGTCAACGCGCCCAAATGGGTGGGCATCGGCGACATCGAAGCCGCCTTGCTTGAAAAGGCCGGCTGGATCCTGAAAAAGCTGCGCGAGCAGCAAGAGCGCGGCCAGCGCCTGCAGGCCGCCCGGATCGACTGGCGCGACGGCGCCAGCATCCCGTTCCTGGGCGAAACGGTGATCGTCGTGCTGGACCCGCGCACCACCGGCGCCGTGCTCAACAGCGACGCCACGGCGCTGCCCGGTGTGGCGCGCCTGACCTTGCACATCGGCCTGCCGCACACCGCCGCGGCCGAGCAGATCCGCGACGCCGTGCAGAGCTGGCTGCAGCGCCAGGCCAAGCGGGTGTTCGAAGAACGGTGCCGGCTGTTCACCGACCGCCTGGGCGTGCGCTACACGCGATTGAGCCTGTCGTCAGCGCAGACCCGCTGGGGCAGCGCCAGCGCCGACGGCTCGATTCGCCTCAATTGGCGCCTGATCCATTTTGCGCTGCACACCATCGACTACGTGGTCGCCCACGAACTGGCCCACCTGCGCGAGATGAACCACAGCCCGCGCTTCTGGGACGTGGTGCGCTCGGTGGTGCCCGATTACGAGCGCGCGCGGGATGTGCTCAAGGACGACGTGCTGCCGGTCTTCGGTGACTGAGCCTGCGAAGCCGCATGGCGCTCCCGCATGCGGTGCCGGCGGGCTCCATCGTCGTGGCGCCGGGGCCGCGAAAGCCTGAGGCGCCAGGCGCGCCGCGGGCTGCGGCGCGAGGGTCTTACTTCTTGGTTTCCACGCCGGCTTCGGTGGTGACCGGGATCTTGCCGTCCTTGTTGGCCTTGGCGGTTTCGGCACGCACTTTGGCGCGCTCGGCCTTGCGCTCGGCCGACGTGCCCTTGGCCATGGCGGGCTTGTCCTGGGTGGCCTCGGTGGAGTGGGACACTTGGCCTTTCTTCTCGGCAGCGGCCAGTTCGGCGCGCTTCTTGGCGCGCTCGGCCTTGCGCTCGGCCGAGGTACCCTGGGCCGCTGCGGGCTTGTCTTGAGTGGCCTCTGCCGCTTGGGCGCCGAAGATGGACAAACCGAGTGTGATTGCGACGATCGATAGCAATTGCTTGTTCATGGTAAGGACGCTCCTCGCGCCGAGAGTTGAGGGACCCCTGTTTTGAGGGAGTTCTATTCTATTCGGCGCCGGGCGCTTGCCCGCGGGGTGGATGTTTCAGCGCTGACGGCGCCGGGCCGGCCCCGCGGCGATGCGGCCCGGCCCGCTTCATCCGGCATGGCGCCGCGCCAGACCGGCGGTAAAGTCGCGTTGTATCCCGGCCCTGGCGCAACCGGCCGGGGTGGAGTCCCCGGGAACATGAAGCTGTTGACCCTTGAGCCGTGGCGCCTGCTGTGCGGATTGTTGGCTGCGCTGACGCTGGCGGGCTGCGCGAGCCTTCCGGAGGTTGATCGTGCGCGCATCGCCAGCACGGCGATCGGCCTGTCGGCCCAGACCACGCTGGGGCGCATCGCCAGCAGCTACCGGCCGGTCGAGGACCACTCCGGATTCCGCCTGATGCCGCTGGGCACGTTCTCGCTCGACACCCGGGTCCAGCTCGCGCGCCGGGCCGAGGTGTCGCTGGACGTGCAGTACTACCACCTGGCCAACGACGAAACCGGGCGCTGGTTGCTGCGCATGCTGCGCGACGCCGCCGAGCGCGGCGTTCGGGTCCGGCTGCTGATCGATGATTTCTACACCTCCGGCGAGGATGGACTGTTTCTCGCGTTCGCCGCGCACAAGAATGTCGAGGTGCGGATCTTCAACCCGTTTTGCTGCCTGCGCGAGCGCGGCCAGCTCACCCGCTTCGCGTTCTCGGTCGGCGACTGGGGCCGGGTCAACCACCGCATGCACAACAAGCTGTTCGTCGCCGACGGGGCGATGGCCGTGATCGGTGGGCGCAACGTGGCCAACGAATATTTCTTGCGCAGCGCCTCGGAGAACTTCATCGACGTCGACGCGTTCGCAGTCGGTTTCGTCGTCCCGCCGCTGCAGGAACTGTTCGACCGCTACTGGAACAGCGACGCGGTCTACCCCTTGCACTCGGTCGCCCGCAGCGGTCGCAGCCAGACCGAGTTGCGCGCGCTGTTCGAGGACTGGACCGGCCCCGAGAAGACGCCGCCGCCGCCGCCAGTGCCCAGCATCGACGTCCTCGGCTACGGCCCGATTGCCGAAGACCTGGACATCGGGCGGCTCGGCCTGCACTGGGGCTATGCCTATGTGTTTGCCGACCACCCCGACAAGCCCTTCGAAGGCAAGGCCGGCGGCGAGATTCTCGAAACCAGCGCGACCTACAACGCCTTCGAGGCCATCCGCAAGGCCGAGCGGGAGCTGGTGCTTTCCAGCCCCTACCTGGTGCCGGGCAAAGTGGGCATGGACCTTTTTCGCGAGCTGCGCGCCAGGGATGTCAGCGTGACGCTGATGACGAATTCCCTGGGCGCGACCGACGAGCCCATCGTGCATACCGGCTACAGCGACTACCGGGAGCCGATGCTGGCGCTCGGCATTGATCTGTACGAAATCAGTTCGTCGCGCGTCAAGCGCAACCGGCGCGAAAACCTGTTCGGCGCGTCGCTCGGCCGGCTGCATGCCAAGGTCGCGGTCATCGACCGCGCCACCATTTTTGTCGGCTCGATGAACCTCGACCCCCGCTCGGCCACCATCAACACCGAACTCGGCGCGGTGATCGAGTGTCCGCCGCTGGCGCGCGAACTCAAGCGCATCATCGACATCGACCGGCTGCAAAGCGCCTACCGTGTGCGCCCGGCCGCGAGCGGCTCAGGGCTGGAGTGGCTGAGCATGAACGACGACAGCGAAATGATCCTGACCGAAGAGCCCGACTCGTCGTTCTTTCAGCGCTTCAAGCTGTGGCTGCTCAGGCCCTTCGTGCCGGAGTCGCTGCTGTGAGCCGCCGCAGGCAAGCGCTGATGCAATCTGGCAAGATCGATTCGGCTGTGTTTCACCGAAGGAGTGTCCCGTGAACAAGATTCTGGCGTTCGCTGTTGCATGGCTGGCCGTCGTGTTGCCCGCACAGGCGGCGCTCGATCTCGGCGAGCGGGCGCCCGACTTCACCGCCGCCGCATCGCTGGGAGGCAAGCCGTTCACCTTCTCGCTGGTCGAGTCGCGCGCCAAGGGGCCGGTGGTGCTGTACTTCTTTCCGGCCGCGTTCTCCGAAGGCTGTTCGATCGAGGCGCACGAGTTCTCCGAGGCGACGCCGAAGTTCGAGGAGCTGGGCGCCACCATCATTGGCGTGTCGACCGACGACATCGAGACGCTGGGCCGCTTCTCGGTGAAGGTCTGCCAGGGCAAGTTCGCTGTCGCGTCCGACTCGGGCATGAGCATCATCAAGGCCTACGACGCGGCCATGACGACCCGCCCCGACTTCGCCAACCGCATCTCCTATGTGATCGCGCCCGACGGCTCGGTGGTCTACAGCTACATGAGCCTGAACCCGACCAAACATGTCGAGAAGACCCTGGCCGCGCTGCGCCAGTGGCGTGAGGCCAAGGGCCGCAAGTAGGGCCGCCCGGCGCATCGGCCAGCTTCACTGCGGCGGCCACGCCGTCAACCACCGCCACGCCCAGGCGCTGTTGCAGCCGTGCCCGCCGAAGCCGACCTTCGAATTGCTGAAACTGATGGAGCGCACTGCACCGCACCGGACTGAAGCCGGTCGGCGCCCAGCCTGCCCCGGCGCGCGGCCCGGGCTCAAGCCGGCGAAAACCGATAGACGCCTTGTGCGTCCCGCTGGCGCCGCAGTTGTCCGCCCAGCCACAGCGCGTGCAAATGCGCGATCGACTCGCCCATCGCAAACGTGGTCTGGTGCAGGTCGAGCTTGCGCTTGAACAGCAGCATCAGCAGGTCGGCCGCGCTTTGCGGCGCTTCGGCGCAGGCGGCCAGCACCTCGGCAAACCGGTCGTCGTGGTGCGACGTGAGCTGGTCGACCCGCGTGTGCAGGCCCGTGAACGGCCGGCCGTGCGAGGGCAGCACCAGCGTGCCGGCGGGCAGGGCGCGCATGCGGGCGATCGAGGCCAGGTACAGCGGCAGCGGGTTGGCTTCGGGCTCGATGTCGATCACGCTGACGTTGGTTGAAATGCGCGGCAGCACCATGTCGCCCGAGATCAGCACGCCGGCGCTTTCGCTGTGCAGCGAGATGTGCTCGGGCGCGTGGCCGTAGCCGGCGTGGCAGGTCCACGCATGGGCGCCGATCCGCAGCACGTCGCCGTCCATCAGGCGCCGGTATTGCTCGGGCACGTTGGGCACCATGCTGGCGTAGTAGTTGGTGCGGGCCTTGATCTTGGCGATCGCCTCGGCGTCGGCGAGGCCATGGCTCTGCATGAAACGGGCCGCGTTGATGCCGCCGACGCCGGTCGTGGTGGTGCCGCTGGCCATGCGCGCCACGTTGTAGTCGGTGGCGCTGATCCACAGCCGAACGCCCCACTTTTCGGTCAACCAGTGGCCCAGGCCCAGGTGGTCGGGGTGCATGTGGGTGCAGATCACGCGCAGCACCGGCAGCCCGCCCAGCTCGTTCGCAAACACCTGCTCCCAGGCCTGGCGCGTGGCCTCGTCGGTGATGCCGCAGTCGACGATGGTCCAGCCGGCCACGCCGTCGATCTCGTCAAGCAGCAGCCACAGGTTGATGTGGTTCAGCGCGAACGGCAGGTTCATGCGCACCCAGCGCACGCCGGGCGCCACCTCCAGCGTGGTGCCCAGCGCGGGCAATGTGTCGCCCAGCGGGTAGCTCAACTGCTTTTCCAGGTCGTTCATCAAGGGCGGCCTCTCGTTCAACCGATACACTTTACGTATACGTCAATCGCCCCAGTGTAAGACCCCATGCCGGACGCCGCTGCCACCCTGGCGACTCCCGTGTCGCAGAGCTTCACCATCAGCGAGCTCGCGCGCGAGTTCGACCTGACCACGCGCGCGATCCGCTTCTACGAAGACAGCGGCCTGCTCGATCCGCGGCGCCACGGCCGCCACCGCGTCTACAGCGCGCGCGACCGCACCCGCCTGAAGCTCACCTTGCGCGGCAAGCGGCTGGGCTTGACGCTGGCCGAGGTGAAAGAGCTGGTCGACATGTACGAGTCGCCGCGCGACACGCAGCCGCAGCTGAAAAAATTCCTGGCCGTGCTGGCGCAGCACCGCCATCAGCTCGAACAGCAACTGGCCGACCTGCACGCCACGCTGGACGAAGTGCGCGCGCATGAAAAAGATGCCGCCCGGCTGCTTGCCGACGGCGCCAAGCGGCGCCGCGCCTGAGTTGCCGCGCGCCACCGCGTCCCTGCCGACCATTGAAGGAGACCCCGCCATGAACAACCTGCCCGGCCTGAACTTCCAGCTCGGTGACGACATCGACGCGCTGCGCGATGCGGTGCGCGACTTTGCCCAGGCCGAGATCGCCCCGCGCGCCGCGCAGATCGACGCCGCCGACCAGTTCCCGATGGACCTGTGGCGCAAGATGGGCGCGTTGGGGGTGCTGGGCGTGACGGTGAGCGAAGACTACGGCGGCGCCGGCATGGGTTACCTGGCGCACATGATCGCGATGGAGGAGATCTCGCGCGCATCGGCCAGCGTGGGGCTGAGCTATGGCGCCCACAGCAACCTGTGCGTCAACCAGATCAAGCGCAACGGCAGCGAAGCGCAAAGGCTGAGGTACCTGCCCAAATTGATCAGCGGCGAGCACGTGGGCGCGCTGGCGATGAGCGAGGCCGGCGCCGGCAGCGACGTGATCGGCATGAAGCTCAAGGCCGAGGAGAAGGGCGGCTTCTACCTGCTCAACGGCAGCAAGATGTGGATCACCAACGGCCCCGATGCCGACACCCTGGTGGTCTACGCCAAGACCGAGCCGCAGCTCGGGGCGCGCGGTGTCACCGCCTTCCTGATCGAGAAAGGCATGCAGGGATTCAGCGTGGCGCAAAAGCTCGACAAGCTCGGCATGCGCGGCAGCCACACCGGCGAGCTGGTGTTCAACAACGTCGAGGTGCCGTGGGAGAACGTGCTGGGCGCGCTCAACGGCGGCGCCAAGGTGCTGATGAGCGGGCTCGACTACGAGCGCGCGGTGCTCGCCGCCGGGCCGATCGGCATCATGCAGGCGGTGATGGACAACGTGCTGCCCTACATCCACGACCGCAAGCAGTTCGGCCAGAGCATCGGCGAATTCCAGCTGATCCAGGGCAAGGTGGCCGACATGTACACCGTGCTGCAGGCCGGCCGCGCGTTTTGCTACACCGTGGGCAAGAACCTCGACCTGCTCGGCAGCGAGCACGTGCGCCAGGTGCGCAAGGACTGCGCGAGCGTGATCCTGTGGTGTGCCGAGAAGGCGACCTGGATGGCCGGCGAAGGCATCCAGGTGTTCGGCGGCAACGGCTACATCAACGAGTACCCGCTGGGCCGGCTGTGGCGCGACGCCAAGCTGTATGAAATCGGGGCCGGCACGTCCGAGATTCGCCGCATGCTGATCGGGCGCGAGCTGTTTTCGGAGACGATGTGATTGGGTCTTCGCACATGAGCAGCACCCAACCGGTATCGCCCACCCGCCTGCTGCCGCGCACCGGCCATGCGCTCACCTCGCTGGGCCTGGGCGGCGCGCCGCTGGGCAACCTGTACAACGTGATCGGCGATGCCGATGCGCGCGCCACCTTCGCGGCTGCGTGGGCCGCGGGCATCCGTTACTTCGACACCGCGCCGTTCTACGGTTACGGCCTGAGCGAGCACCGCTTCGGCGAAGCATTGCGCGAACACCCGCGCAACGAATGGGTGTTGAGCAGCAAGGTCGGCAGGCTGCTCAAGCCGCTGGGCCGCAGCGCACCGGCGCGCGTGGTGCCGCTGGGCGAGACCGGCTGGCACGCGCCGCTGCCCTTCGAGGTGGTGTACGACTACACCGCCGGCGCGCTGCGCCGCTCGATCGAAGACAGCTTGCAGCGCCTGGGCACGAACCACATCGAGCTGGCGCTGGTGCACGACATCGGCCGCTTCCAGCATGGCGAGCAGCATCCGCATTACTGGTCGCAGCTCGTCGCGGGCGGCGGCTTCCGTGAACTGGAGGCGATGAAGCGCGAGGGCCTGATCGGCGCGATCGGCCTGGGCGTCAACGAATGGGAAGTGGTGCTCGACGCGATGCAGCACACCGACCTCGACTGCACGCTGCTGGCCGGCCGCTACACCTTGCTGGAGCAGGCGTCGCTGCATCCGTTTCTCAGCACTTGCGTGCAGCGCGGCGTGGGCGTCATCGTCGGCGGGCCGTTCAATTCGGGCATTCTGGCCGCCGGCACCAAGGGCCCGAGCCAGGTGGCGAACTTCAACTACGCCGCGGCCCCGCCCGAGGTGCTGCAGCGGGTGGCGCAACTGCAGGCCGTGTGCGCTTCGTTCGATGTGCCGCTGGCCGCGGCCGCGTTGCAGTTCCCGCTCGCGCACCCGGCCGTTGTGTCGGTCGTGCCCGGCGCGCGCAACGCGCTCGAGCTGCAAGGCATCGTGCGCTGGATGCAGCACCCGATTCCGCCCGCGCTGTGGCAGGCCCTGCGCCACCAGGGCTTGCTGCACGCCGACGCGCCGGTGCCCACGGCGGCGGTCGATTGAGGCCATGAGCACGCAGGTTGCCCGATGAACACCCAGCCGCCGCACCGCATCGACGCGCATCAGCATTTCTGGTCGATCGCGCGCAACGACTATGGCTGGCTGACGCCCGATCTGGTGCCGCTCTACCGCGACTTCTCGCCTGCCGACTTGCAGCCCTTGCTGGGCACCCACGGCGTCAGCGGCACCGTGCTCGTGCAGGCCGCGCCCACGCTGATGGAGACGCGCTATCTGCTGGGCCTGGCCGCGCGCCACGCCTTCATCCAGGGGGTGGTCGGCTGGGTGGACCTGACTTCGGCCGGCGCCCCCGCCGTGCTCGACGAACTCGGCCAAGACCCCGCCTTCAAGGGAGTGCGGCCGATGCTGCAGGATCTGGCCGACGACGCCTGGGTCGCCCAAGCGTCGATCGCGCCGGCCGTGCGGCACCTGGTGCGTCGTGGCCTGAGCTTCGATGCGCTGGTCAAGCCCCGGCACTTGCCCCACCTGCTGCGTTTTGCGCAAGCCCACGACGGGCTGGCACTGGTGATCGACCACGCGGCCAAACCCGACATCGCCTCGGGAGCGTTCGATGGGTGGCGCCGCGACCTTGCCGCGCTGGCCAGGTTGCCGGGCGTGCACGTGAAGCTCTCGGGTCTGGTGACCGAGGCCGGCCCGGGCTGGAGCATCGAAGCCCTGCGCCCGCTGGTCGAGGCGGTGCTCGAAATGTTCGGGCCCGGCAGGCTGCTGTGGGGCAGCGACTGGCCGGTGTTGAACCTGGCGAGCGATTACGCGCAGTGGGTGCAGGCCGCCGACCGCTTGTTGTCGGGCCTCGGCCAGAAAGACCGGCAGGCCGTGATGGCCGGCAATGCGCAGCGCTTTTATCGCCTTGCGCCGCGATCTCCCGGCCTATAGGCAAAGGCGGACAAGAGCCGACAAGAACTGATCAGAGCGGGCCGAGACCGGCCCGCCATGGGGTTCTCAGTCGTACAGCACCGCAGCGATCTTCGCGTCAGCCAGGTTCGACTTGTCGTACCAGTAAAAACCGGTGTCGATGATCTTGGGCAGCTTCTCGCCCTTGAGCGCCTTGACCGCCGCCTCGACCGTCTTGTAGCCGATGCCCACCGGGTTTTGCGTGATGGCGCCGGCCATGGCGCCGCTGGCGATCGCTTCCTTCTGTTGTTTGCCCGAGTCGTAGCCGATGATCACGATCTTGCGCTTCATCTCCTTGGCGCCGTTCAGCACGCCGATGGCCGAGCCTTCGTTGGCACCGAACATGCCTTTCAGGTTGGGGTTGGCCTGCAGGATGGACTTGGTGATTTCGGTCGACTTCAACTGGTCCCCGCCGCCATATTGCACGCTGACCACCTTGATGTTCGGGTAGGTCGACTTCATGCGGTTCAGGAAACCATCGCGCCGGTCGATGCCGGTGCGGCTGGTCTGGTCGTGAACGACCACCGCCACGTCACCCGCCTTGCCGATGAGTTCGGCCATCTTGTCGGCCGCCAATGCGGCAGCGGCCAGGTTGTCGGTGGTGGCGGTGGTCACGGGGATGTCGCTGTCCACGCCCGAGTCGAAGGCCACGACCGGAATCTTGGCGTCCTGCGCCTTCTTCAGCAGCGGGGTCGCCGCCTTGCTGTCCAGCGCGGCAAAGCCGATCGCGCTGGGCTTCTTGGCGAGCGCGGCCGAGAGCATGTCGATCTGCTTGTCGACCATGGCTTCGGTTTCCGGGCCCTCGAAAGTGACCTTGACCTTGAGATCCTTGGCGGCCTGTTCGGCGCCTTGTTTCACGGCCTGCCAGAACTGGTGCTGGAAGCCCTTGGACACCAGCGGGATGTAGATCTCCTGGGCCCGCGCACCGGTGCTCAGGGCGAATGCGGCCGTCAGGCCGAGGGCGATGGTCAGTGCTCTTCTCTTCAACAACATGGAATGTCTCCTCAGGGGTGGTTCGAACGAAATGCCGATGCCGAGGTCGGCGCAAATGTGTGCGGCGGGGGTACAACGGACAGGACTGTAAAGCGGTTCACAGGGTCGGCCGGCAGGCTCACTGCTGCTTGCGGCGCAGGATGTCGATGTAGACCGCCAGGATGATGATCACGCCCGTCACCACCGTCTGCCACTCCTGCGCCACCGACATGATGCGCAGGCCGTTGGTCAGCACGCTCATGATGAACGCGCCGATGATGGTGCCCAGGATGGTGCCGGTGCCGCCCGACAGCGAGGTGCCGCCGATCACGACCGCGGCGATCGCGTCGAGCTCGTAGCCCTGGCCGAGCGCGGGTTGCGCCGAGTTCAGCCTTGACGCGATCAGCAGCCCCGCGATGCCGCAGATGGCGCCGCTGACCGAGTACACGACGATCTTCCAGAAGTCGACGTTGACGCCCGACAGCCGCACCGCTTCTTCATTGCTGCCCAGCGCGAAGGTGTAGCGCCCGAGCATGGTCTTGTTGAGCACCAGGCTGGACAGCACGGCGACGACAAACAGGATCAGGACCGCATTCGGGATCGGCAGCGCGGGAATGAAATACCCGATCAACGACTCCTGCGAAATCATCGGCATTTCCGGCGTGTCGTTGAAGTAGATCGGCTTGGTGCCCGAGATGACCAGCGACAGGCCTTTGAGCAACATCATCATGCCCAGCGTGGCGATGAAGGGCGGGACCTTCAGCTTGGCGATCAGCACGCCCGAGGTGAAGCCGCACAGCGCCCCGAAACCGATGGCCGCGAGCACGCCGACGTAGATCGGCAGCCCCCAGTAGGTCAGGAACACGCCGGCCATCACGGCGCAGAAGGTCATCAAGGTGCCCACCGACAGGTCGATGCCGCCGGTGATGATGACGAAGGTGCAGGCGATGGCCAGCACCCCGTTGACGGCCGTGGCCTGGAGGATGCTGACCATGTTGTCGGTCTGCAGGAAGTTGCCCGACGCCAGCGTGAAGAACGTCATCAGCGCCAACAGGCTCGCAAAGGCGAGCAGCGTCTGGCGCGTGCCAGGGTCGAACAGTTTGGCCCTCAAGCTGCGCACGATGCCGGGCTTGGCCGCGGGCAGCGCCGCCGATGATGGCGGGGGGCGGGTGTTGTCGATGTTCATTGCGCTGCTTGATCTGGGGTGATCGGCTGGTGTGATCGGCTGGTGTGATTGGCTGGTGTGATTGGCTGGTGTGATCGGCTGGTTCAATGCGCGACCAGGGTTTCGCGCTGGGTGGCCAGTTGCATGATCTTTTCCTGCGACGCGTCGCGCGCGGCGAGTTCGCCGGTGAGCCGGCCTTCGCACATCACCAGGATGCGGTGGCTCATGCGCAATATTTCGGGCAGCTCGGAGGAGATCATCACGATGGCCTTGCCTTGCTCGGCAAGCGCGATCAGCAGCTTGTGGATCTCGCTCTTGGCGCCCACGTCGATGCCGCGGGTGGGCTCGTCGAACAACAGGATGTCGCAGTCGCGCAGCAACCACTTGGCGATCACGATCTTCTGCTGGTTGCCGCCCGACAGCAGGCGCACCTGCTGTTGCACCGAAGGTGTGCGGATGTCCAGCTGTTCGACGTACTCGGTGGCCACCTTGTGCATCGAGGCCTGGTCGAGCATGATGCCGGCCGAGACGAAGCTGCGCAGGCTCGAGAGCACGATGTTGGCCTCGACGTCCAGGCCGGTGGCCAGGCCGAAATGCTTGCGGTCCTCGGACAGGTAGCCGATGCCGTGGGCCACGGCATCGGCGGGCGAATGGATCTTCACCGCGGCGCCGCGAACCCGTATTTCGCCGGCGTCGAGCCGGTCGGCGCCGAAGATGGCGCGTGCCACTTCGGTCCGGCCCGCGCCCATCAGCCCGGCCAGGCCCAGGATCTCGCCCTTGCGCAGGCTGAAGCTCACGTCCTTGATGGCGCTGCCGCGCCGCAGCCCGATGACTTCGAGCGCGGTCTCGTTGTCCGCGGTGTGCGGGAACGCGTGCGCGCTGTGGTCGAGTTGGCGGCCCACCATCATGCCGATGATGGTCTCCATCGGCGTGCCGGCGGTGGGCACGGTGGCGATGTAGTGGCCGTCGCGCATCACGGTCACGCGGTCGGAGATCTGCTTGAGCTCGTCCATCTTGTGCGAGATGTAGATCACCCCGACACCATGCTCCTTGAGCTGGCGGATGATGCGGAACAACTCGGCGATCTCGGCGTTGTTCAGCGCGGCGGTGGGCTCGTCCATGATCAGCACGCGCGAGTCGAACGAGAGCGCCTTGGCGATCTCGACCATCTGCTGCTTGGCCACCGTCAACTCCCCCACGGGGGTGCGCGGGTCCAGCGGCAGGTTCATGCGTTCGAAGATTTGGCGCGCCTTCTCGTTGAGCGCCGCTTCGTCGAGGAACAGGCCCCAACCGCAGAACTTGCGCGTTGGCTCTCGGCCGATGAAGATGTTCTGCGCGGCGCTCAGGTGGTTCATCAGGTTGAGTTCCTGGTGAATGATGGCAATGCCCAAAGCCTGGGCCGCGCGCGGCGTGGCGAGCTCGACCTCGGTGCCGTCGAAGACGATCTGGCCCGCGTCTTTTTGATACACCCCGGCCAGCACCTTCATCAGGGTGGACTTGCCGGCGCCGTTTTCGCCCATCAGCGCATGCACCTCCCCCGGCAACAGATCAAACTGGCAATGGCTCAGCGCAGGGACGCCGCTGAACGCCTTGCTGACGTTGCGCAGCGCAACGATCGGGGTCACGGTGGAGGGGCTCACGGCCGGCATGGTCACGATGATGGGGCGGTACGCGCCGGCGTGCCACCCGGCCTATCCCGTAGAACCCGACAAGAGCGGCGGGGCGCGCGCCAGCACCGATACACTGGCCTTTTTCCGGATCTGGATGACGCCCTATGAGCCACGACCTGCAGGAACTGTTCGACAGCAACCGCCGCTGGGCTGCGGCCACCGAGGCGCGCACGCCGGGCTTCTTCACCAGCCTGCTGCGCCAGCAAACGCCGCAGTACTTGTGGATCGGTTGCGCCGACAGCCGCGTGCCGGCGAATGAAATCGTCGGCCTGCTGCCGGGCGAGATGTTCGTGCACCGCAACGTCGCCAACGTGGTGGTGCATTCGGACCTGAACTGCCTCAGCGTGATCGAGTTCGCCATCGACATGCTCAAGGTGCAGCACGTCATCCTGGTCGGGCACTACGGCTGCAGCGGCGTCAGGGCCGCGATGCTGAACCTGCGCATCGGCATCGCCGACAACTGGCTGCGCCATGTGCAGGACGTGCGCAACAAACACCGCGCCTGGCTGGAGGGCATGGACGATGAAACCATGCGCCTGAACGCCTTGTGCGAATTGAACGTGCTGGAGCAGTCGCTCAACGTCTGCGAAACCACCGTGGTGCAAAACGCCTGGGAGCGCGGCCAGACGGTGGTGGTGCACGGCTGGGTCTACGGCCTGCACGACGGCCTGATCGAAGACCTGTTGCTGACCGTCGGCCAGGCCGCCGACGTGGCCGCCGCCTACGGCCTGGCGCTGGGCGCGGTGAAGAACCGCTATGACGCGCTGCGCAAGCAGGGGCGGCCCTGAGGATGAAACGCGCTGCTTCGGTGAAAGTGGCGTACCGCCACGGGTGCCGGGCCGGGACCCGGCGCCGTGTTGGTAAGCCACATTCACCAAAGCACCAAGAACATGGACGCGCAAGCAAGGACAGCAACAGGCCGAACGCCGGCATCCGAGACGCCAGGGCGTGTCACTGGCCACGGGCCGCGCTAGGCGTGGTGGAGCCACTGACATGTTCCCGCAGAAGCTGACCGACTCCCGCGCCTACGACATCGCGCAGGCCATGCTCGACGGCTTCAACCGCCACTACACGCTGTTCCGCGAGGCCAGTGCCGGCGCGCAGCGGCGCTACGAGCAGGCCGACTGGCACGGCCAGCAGCGGGCTCAGCGCGAGCGCATCGAGTTCTACGACAAGCGCGTCGACGAAGCGGCCGAGCGGCTGCAGCGCGAATACCAGGCCGCCGCGCTGCCCAAGGACGTGTGGCAGCAGGTCAAGCTGCACTACATCGGCCTGCTGACCAACCTGTACCAGCCCGAGCTGGCCGAGACCTTCTTCAACTCGGTCACCACCAAGATCCTGCACCGCAGCTACTTCCACAACGACTTCATCTTCGTGCG
>JANORB010000044.1:0-3061 GCA_031415135.1 Methylibium sp. | reverse complement strand
TGAGAGAGTGAGAGTTTTTCTGCCGCGACCGTACTTGCTCCCTCGCCCCTTTGGGGAGAGGGTTGGGGTGAGGGGCTGCGCCGGGCACGATGGTGTTTTGCGAGCCCTCACCCCCACCCTCTCCCAGAGGGCGAGGGAGTCAATTCAAAAAACTCTCAACCTCTGAGTCGTGAACTGAGAACTGCACCGCCATGACCGTCTTCCCTTCGCTCCACGGAAAAGTCGTCTTCATCAGTGGCGGCAGTTCCGGCATCGGCGCCGACCTGGTGCGGCATTTCGCGGCCCAGGGCTGCAAGGTGGCGTTCTGCGGCACCAAGCCTGACGGTGGCAAGGAACTGATTGACGCCGTGCTCGCGCAAGGCCAGCCCGAGCCGATCTACGCCGCTTGCGATGTGCGTGATGCGTTGGCCTACCAGGCGCTGTTGAAACAAGTCATCGCGCAGGCCGGGCCGATCCGCGTGCTGGTCAACAACGCCGGCCGCGACGACCGCCACGCGATGGAGGAAGTGACGCCCGAGTTCTGGGACGATCGCCTGGCGCTCAACCTGAAGCATTACTTCTTCGCCACCCAGGCGGTTGCACCGGCCATGGCGCAGGCCGGCGGCGGCTCCATCATCAACATGGGCTCGGTGTCGTGGATGCGCGGCCGGCCCAACCTGGCGGGTTACACCACCGCGAAGGCCGGCATCCTGGGTCTCACACGAACGCTGGCGCGTGAACTGGGCGCGCGCAACATCCGCGTCAATGCCGTGGTGCCCGGCGCCATCGTCACCGAACGCCAGACCACGCTGCACCGCGACCCGGCCGCAGACCAGGCCTTCCTGGATGCGCAATGCCTGAAGGTGCGCCTGAACCCCGGCCATGTGTCGCGTGTCACGCTGTTCATGGCGTCCGACGACAGCGACGGCATGACCGGCCAGCACATCCTGGTGGACGCCGGCATCGCGCAATGTTCGGTGATGGGCTGAGGTTCCATGTTCTCCGTCACGGTGGCCCGCGCTTTGGCAGCGTGCGCGTTTCGCCCACCGCCAGCACAAAGAACTGCTCCTCGGTCAGGCCCTTCTCGTTGAGCGCCCGCGACAGTGCTTTGGGCGGCGCGTCCAGCGCCTCATCGGTCAGCTCGAAGGTGCCCCAATGCACGCCGAGCGAGCGCCGCGCCGCCAGGTCCAGATGAATCTGCACCGCTTCGGTCGGGTTGATGTGCTGCTGCGCCATGAACCAGCGTGGCTCGTAGCCACCCACCGGCAACAGCGCCAAGTCGAAGCCGGCGCCGTGCTGGCGCTCGGCAAACCGCGCGCGAATGTCGGCAAAGTCGCGCGAGTAGCCCGTGTCACCAGCGAAGAACAAATGAAAGTCGGGTGCGAACACCGCGAACCCGCCCCACAGCGTGGCCAGCCTGTCGTTCAGGCCGCGCGCGGACCAGTGCTGCACGGGGGTCAGCACGATGTCGACTTCGCCCAGCGGCGTCGCCAGCTTGTGTGACTGCCACCAGTCCAGCTCGACCACGCGGCTGATGCCTTGCTCGGCCAGCCACCGCTTCATCCCGAGCGGCACCACGAAGAGCGGCGGGCCACCGGCCTGCGCGTTCAACGCGCGCACGCTCATCTCGTCCAGATGGTCGAAGTGGTTGTGTGAAATCAGCACCGCGTCCAGCCCTGGCAGGTCTTTCAGCGCCACGCCAGGGGGTTGATGGCGTTGCGGGCCGGCAAAGCCCACCGGTGAGGCGCGCTCCGAGAAGATCGGGTCGGTGATCAGATTGATGCCTCCGAGTTGCGCCAGGACCGAGGCATGGCCGATCCATGTCACCGCCGGCCGCATCGCCGAGCCGGCGATGGCATTGGCGCGAATGAAGGCCAGGTCGGCGGCGACTCGGGCGATCGGTGATGCCGGCGCCGGTGGCAGCCCGTTGCGGGCCGCGTCCAGTTGCCATCGAATCAGTTCGATCAGGCTTTTGGGCTCGAACGTGGTGTAGTTGTTCTGGAATCCTTGCGGCCGGTGGTGCGGCCGGCTCGCGTCGTAGTGGATGTTCGGCGCCGAGCACGAGGCCAGCGACAGGGCCAGGGCGATGGCCGCTGAGCCAATGCGCAGATTTGATTTCATCGGCCGAATGATCGCCGCGCCGGCGCGTTGATGTTTTTTGCAAACACCAAGCCCCGACGGCAACCGCGAGGGGTCGAACGAGCCGGGTTTCCACGTATACTCCGAGGCTGTGTTGCAAGCGTCCGTAAACCGCCCCATGCCTGAGAAGCTCGACCATGGCGCGGCCAAGAGCGTGACGTACCGCAGCTTCGACGACGATGCGCAAGACCCGCCCGTCAAGGCCCTGACCGCTGAGGAAGCCCGGGCCTTGCGGGCGAAAAATCCGTCATTGTCGCCGTGGCGGGTGGTCGCGATGCAAGTGGTGGTGGGTGGGGTGGTTGCCGCGTTCGCGTGGCTGCTCTCCGGCCAACCGGAAATGGTGTGGTCGGCACTGTACGGGGCCGCGACGGCGGTGGTGCCGGGCGCGTTGATGGCGCGCGGCATGACCCGCCGGGCCTCCACGCTGTCGCTGGGCGCCAGTGCGGTCAGCGTGATGGTGTGGAGCATGGTGAAGATTGGGGTTTCGATCGCCATGCTGATGCTGGCGCCGAAACTGGTGCAGCACTTGAGCTGGCCGGCGTTGCTGGCGGCGCTGGTGCTGTGCATGCAGGTGTACTGGTTCGCGCTGCTGTGGCGCGGCCGTTGAAAACAGAACAAGACGGGACTCAATCAACATGGCAGCCGAAGGAAACGCGTCGCTCACCGCTGGTGAATACATCGTTCACCACCTGACCCATCTTTCGACCGGCAAGCCCAAGGGGCTGGTGGACTTTTCGGTCCTCAACTTCGATTCCATCGTTTTCTCTGCCCTGATCGGCGTCATCGGCTGCTACCTGTTGTGGCGCGCCGCGCGCGCCGCGACGCCCGGCGTGCCCGGGCGCTTCCAGGCCGCCGTGGAACTCCTGGTGGAGATGGTCGAGACCCAGGCCAAGGGCATCGTCCACAACGCGAACAGCCGCAAGCTGGTGGCACCGCTGGCGTT
>JANORB010000043.1:0-11825 GCA_031415135.1 Methylibium sp. | reverse complement strand
CGACCAGGTCCAGCCCCTGTTGCGAACCGGTGGTGATGAGCACCTGCGCCGCGCTCACAGCCATGCCGTGCGAGGCCATCTGGTCGGCCACCCATTCGCGCAGCGGGCCGTAGCCTTCGCTGGCGGCGTACTGCAGCGCTTCGCGCGGGGTGTCGCGCAGCACGCGAGCGCTGGCCTCGCGCATCGCTTCGACGGGGAAGGTGTCGGGCGAGGGCAGACCGCCGGCGAGCGAGATGATGCCGGGCCGCTCGGTGATCTTCAGGATCTCGCGGATCACCGACGGGTTCATGCGCGCGGCGCGGCGCGCCAGCCGCCACGGCGTGGAGGGATCGACTTCAGGACCGGTCATGCGGCTCTTCTTGCAGGTGGGTGGGCGGGCATTTTTTTGCCGATGAACACGATGGCGATCACCATCAACGAAAACACCACGGTCGTGGCGTCCAGCCGCTCGCCGAGCACCGGCACCGCGAACAGCAAGGCCAGGAACGGCTGCACCAGTTGCACCTGGCTGACCCGCACCGCACCGCCCAGCGCCAGGCCACGGTACCAGGCAAAAAAGCCCAGCCACATCGAAAACAAGGTCACGTAAGCAAAGCCGCCCCAAGCCGACGCTCGCACCGGCACGGCGGGCCAACTGGCCAGCATGACCGGCAGCGTGAACGGCAGGCTCAGCACCAGCACCCAGCAGATCACCTGCTCGGCCCGCATTTGCGCCGCCAGCCGCGCACCCGCCACGTAGCCGATGGATGCGCTCAGCACCGACAACAACAACAGCCCGTCGGCCGCGCTCAACCGCCCGCTGCCCTGGTGCGCGGCAAAGGCCAGCACCAGCGCGCAGCCCAGCACGGCGCAGGCCCAGAAGCCGGCCGAAGGGCGCTGCCGGAACCACAGTGCGGCCACCATGGCGGTGGCCAGCGGCAACACACCGGTGATGACCGCGGCGTGCATGGCGTCCACGTCGCGCAGCGCCAGGCTCATGAAGAGCGGAAAGCCCAGCACCGTGCCGAGCGCCGACACCGCGAACGCGCCCCATTGATGGCGCCGCGGCCGCGCCGCCCGCGTCGCCAGCAGATAGACCACGCTGAGCAGGCCGGCCAGCGCGGCGCGCCCGGCGGTGACGAACAGCGGCGGCAGCTGCGGGTCGCTCGCCGGGCCGACCGCCAGGCGTGTCATCGGCAAGGTCCTCGCGAAGATCACGACCCCCAGCAGCCCGAGCCACAGGCCTTGGCGTTCAGCGTTCGAAGTGGCGTCCATGCGGGCGAGTCTACGTCTGTGACCAGCACAGAACCAGTACACTTTGAGCGGCCGAATCACGCACTGTATTGATGGCCCCGACAGCACAAGCGCCCACCCCATGCCCACCGAACCGCCTTCATCCGCCGCCGCCGGGGCGCTGTCGCGCCAGTCCGACCACACGCTCACCGACCAGCTGGCGGCGCGTTTTGCCGACCCGATCCGGCGCCGCCTGCTCGCTCCCGGCGCGCGCCTGCCCTCGGTGCGCGAATGCGCGCGCCGGCATCGGGTCAGCCCGTCGACGGTGGTCGCCGCCTACGACCAGTTGCTCGCGCAAGGGCTGGTCGAGGCCCGCAAGCAGCGCGGATTTTTTGTCCGCGACGCCGTGCCCGAGCGCCTGCCCGGTGGCGCCGCGCCGCCGGGTGCGGCGCGCACACCGCTGCCGGTCAGCGCCACCGCGCTGATCCGCGGCATGTTCCAGCCGCCCGGCAGCCACCCGATGCCCGGGCTGGGCACGCTGCCGGCCGACTGGCTCGACCTGCCGATGCTGGCGAGTGCGCTGCGCCGCGTCAGCAGCGGCCCGGCGCTGGCCGCGATGTCGCTGCAGTACGGCGAGCCGGCCGGCGAGTTGCGCCTGCGCCGCGCGCTGGCGACCCGGCTGGCCGACCACGGCGTGAGCGCGTCGCCCGAGCAGATCGTCACCACCATCGGCGCAACCCAGGCGCTGGACGTGGTGACGCGCACCTTGCTGCGGGCCGGCGACAGTGTGCTGGTCGACGAGCCCGGCTGGTCGGTCGAATACGCCCGGCTGGCGGCGCTCGGAATGCGGGTGCTGCCGGTGCCGCGGCTGGACGACGGGCCCGACCTCGATGTGATGCGCAGGCTGATCGAGGCACAGCCGCCGCATCAAAGGCCGCGCCTGTACGTCACCGTCTCGGTGCTGCACAACCCCACCGGCGGGTCGTTGTCGCTGGGCTGTGCCCACCGCCTTTTGAAACTCGCGCAGGCCCACGACCTTCACATCGTCGAGGACGACACCTACGCCCACCTGGCCCCGGCCCACCTGCCGCGCCTGGCGGCGCTGGATGCGCTGGAGCGCACGATCTACGTGTCGGGCTTCTCCAAGATCCTCGCCCCCAACTGGCGCGTCGGCTACCTGGCCGCGCCGCTGGCCTTGATCGACCGGCTGGTGGACACCAAGCTGCTCAGCACGCTGACCACGCCGGCCCTGACCGAACAGGCGCTCGCCCATTGCCTGGAGCAGGGCCTGCTGCGCCGCCATGCCGAACGCGTGATGCAAAAGCTCGACGCCGCGCGGACCCGCTCGGTCAAGCTCGCGCAAGCCCATGGCTGTCGCTTCGCCGCGCCGCCGCGCGGCCTGTTCGGCTGGGTCGACGTGGGCGTGGACACCGAGCGGCTGGCGCAGGTGATGCTCGACGACTGGCTGCTCGCGCCCGGCGCGCTGTTCCATGCCACGCACCGGCCGACCACGCTGATGCGCATCAACTTCGCCACCACCCAGGAGGCGCGCTTCTGGCGCGCGCTGGAGCGGGCGCGCGCCAGCCTGTGAGCGCGCATGCTCCAGCGCGTGCCAGCCTGTGAGCGCGCCCGCTCCAGCGCGTGCCAGCCTGTGAGCGCGCCTGCTCCAGCGCGTGCCAGCCTGTGAGCGCGCCCGCTCCAGCGCGTGCCGCGCGGGCCCTCAAAGTTGCGGACTTCTTCTAAGTTCAAGACGCGGCGTGCCTCAGTGCGCAAACAGCGCCGGTTAAGCCGCGCTGACGACACTGCAATGGACAGGAAGGGTCCTGTTCCTCACCGCATCGACCAGGCCGCAACGCCGGCCTGCGACCTGCGGCGAGGCACTTCAACGTGTTTGACCAAGGAGAGCGAGATGAGTATCGAATGGGGAGTGTTTCCCAACCAAAGCGCGATGAGCATGTTTGTGCACGACAGCGGCGCGGCGCCCAGCACCGTTCTCGACGCGGGCCTGCCGTTCACCGTGCATGTCAGCTGGACGGTGCCGGCGCCGATCAACAGCATCATCGGCGGCAACTTCCGGGTGCGGGTGTATGCCGAGAGCATCGGCCCCGGCGAGGAAAAGGAGATCGGGTTCAAGCTGGAGGCGGCGGTTCCCAACAAGCTGAGCTACGACATTCACATCCCGGTGGGTGCGGGCACGCTCAAGGGCGAGGGTGAACTGGTCGGCGGCGTTCCGGTCTCGGGCATGTACAAGTTCGTGGCCGTGCTGCAGCACCTGAACCCGGGGCCGAACGAATGCTCCGGTTACGGCGAAGGCCCGATGATCTTCCTGCGCACGCCGTAAGCCGGCGCCCAGGACTGGCCACACGCGTGGCCTGGTCGTCCATCCCGTCATGCGGGTGGACGGCCTCGTCGTTCAGACCGGTTGGCGCTGGCGAATCTGCTGGAACAAGGCCACGGTCTGCGGGCTCGGGATCAGGTTCAGTTCGCGCGCCAGCGCGTCGACGCAAAAGTGATACTGGCGCAGCGCCAGGTGGGTGTGGCCCATGCGGCTGTGGCAGCGCATCAACAGGCGGTGCGCCTCTTCGTTGCAGTTGTCCACCTCCAGCATCTTCGCCGTCATCGCCGCACACCCATCGAATTCTTGCTCAGCGAAACAGTGCGCACCGAGGCGGCCCAGCACTTTCAGATAGCGCTCCTGCAGGCTCTGGCGCTGCGGGATCAGCCAGTCTTCGTAGCGGTCGTCCACCAGCAGCGCGCTGTGGTAAGTGGCTTGCGCGACGCGGTACTCGGCCACCGCTGCGGCCATGCCACGCTGCCGCTCGATCGACTGCGCCTGGTGAACGCACGCTTCGAAGGCCTCGGCATCCACCCACACGCGCAAGCCCGGGTTGAACGCGTAGCAACCGCGGCGGAACAGCACGAATGAAAACCCCGGGTCGGCCGGCGCCAGCACCTTGCGCAATCCGTACAGGGCCACGTTGAGGTTGTTCCGGGCGGCGTGCTGGTCGGCGTCGGGCCAAAAAACACCCATCAAGACTTCCCTGGGCACCGGCTGCCCGCGGTGCGTGGCCAGGTACTTGAAGATCGCCTTGCCCTTGCCGTTGGGCCAGTCTTCGATCGCGCGGTCGTTGGCGAACACGCGAAACGGGCCCAGCAGGTAGATTTCGACATGCGGCGCCAGCGTGTCTTCGGTCAGCGTCGCACCGGGCGCGCCGCACGGCACCGGGCGAGTGGTCAAGGCAGGCATCCCCGCGTTCGGGGGGTTGACATTCAGCATGCGCAAACATTACGCGCCTGTCCGGTGAACAACAACCTTGCCTTTCCACGGCCGTCCTCAAGTTTGACGAGCCGGCGCGGCGCGTCGATATGATCGGGCGCGCGGTTGGCACGTCGCCCATGCGCAGCGCGCACCAGGAGCAGCCGCCATGAACCTTCGCGAATTCCATTTGATGAACACCCTCTTCATCGAAGACCGCCAGACGATGCGCTACACCTGCCCGGTCTGCCAGCGTTGTGTGGAGGACGGCGTCGAAGGCCTCACGGTGGTCCACAAAGGCGACCCCACGGCCTCGCACCGGGGTGGCGCGCTGGCGCCGACCCAGCACGAGGTCGAGCAGAATCCGCCGATCAAACCCGTGCTGCATTGAGGCCGCCCGGGGCCGCGCTCGCCGGGGCGCCGGGCAGGCGGGATAATCCAGGGTTTTGCGTCTGCGCACCATGGCCGTCCTGTCCCTTTCAAATGCCCACCTTGCCTTCGGCCATGTCGCCCTGCTGGACGACGCGGCGTTTTCGCTCGTGGCCGGCGAGCGCCTCGGGCTCATCGGCCGCAATGGTGCCGGCAAGTCCTCGCTGCTGAAGATCGTCGCCGGCCTGGAAAAGCCGGACGATGGCCTGTTGCAGCTGACCCAGAACCTGCGCATCTGCTACGTGCCGCAGGAGCCGGTGTTCGATGCCGGGCACAGCATCTTCGAGGTGGTGAGCGAGGGCGTCGCCGAAGCGAGGACGGTGCGCCAGCAGTACGAGGAGCACGCCGAGGGCGTCGACCTGGACGCGCTGCAGACCCGCATCGAAGCGCTCGACGCGTGGAACTGGGAGCAGCGGGTGGACACCACGCTGGCCCAGCTTCACCTCGATGGCGAGCGCCCGATCGGTGAACTCTCCGGCGGCATGAAAAAACGCGTCGCGCTGGCCCAGGCGCTGGTGGCGGTGCCCGATGTGCTGCTGCTCGACGAGCCCACCAACCACCTCGACCTCGACTCGATCGCCTGGCTCGAAGAACTGCTGCGCGGCTTCAAGGGCAGCCTGATGCTGATCACCCACGACCGCGCGTTCCTCGACGCGGTGGCCACGCGCATCATCGAACTCGACCGCGGCGTCATCCGCAGCTACCCGGGCAATTTCAGCGCGTTCGAGCGCATGAAGGAGGAGCAGCTCGCGTCCGAGGCGCTGGCCAATGCGCGCGCCGAAAAACTGCTGGCGCAGGAAGAGGTGTGGGTGCGCAAGGGCGTGGAAGCGCGGCGCACCCGCAGCGTGGCGCGCATCCAGCGCCTGGAGCTGCTGCGGGCGCAGCGCCTGGCGCGGCGCGATTCGCTCGGCCAGGTGCGCCTGGAGATCGACTCCGGCACGCCCAGCGGCAAGCTGGTGGCCGAGCTGCGCGATGTCGGCATGACGTTCTTTGCGACCCCCACGGCGCCGTTGACGCCTGCCCCCCAAGGGGGTGCGCACCCGGCTGGGGGCGGCCCGGCGCCTGGTGCGAGCGACAAGCTCATCGTCAAAGGCTTCAACGCCACCATCCTGCGCGGCGACAAGGTCGGCCTGATCGGCCCCAACGGCGCCGGCAAGACCACCTTGCTCAAGCTCATCCTGGGCGAGTTGCAGCCCACGTCCGGCAGCGTGCGCCAGGGGGCCCGGCTCGAAGTTGCGTACTTCGACCAGATGCGCAGCAAGCTCGACCTCGACGCGACCCTGGCCGACACCATCAGCCCGGGCAGCGAATGGGTCGAGTTCGGGGGCCAGCGCAAACACGTGATGAGCTACCTGAACGACTTTCTGTTTTCGCCCGCGCGCGCCAACTCACCGGTGCGCACGCTCAGCGGCGGCGAGCGCAACCGCGTGCTGCTGGCGCGCCTGTTTGCCCTGCCGGCCAACGTGCTGGTGCTGGACGAGCCCACCAACGACCTGGACATCGACACGCTGGAGTTGCTGGAGGAACTGCTGCAGGGCTACGCCGGCACGGTGTTCCTGGTCAGCCACGACCGGCGCTTCCTCGACAACGTGGTGACCAGCACCATCGCCTGGGAGGGCGAGGAGTCGCCGGGCCTGTGGCGCGAATATGAAGGCGGCTATGAAGACTGGAAGACCCAGCGCGAGCGCGCGCGGAGCTTGCGGGAGCAGGCGGCGCGCGCGCTTGCCGTCGACCGGCCCAAAGAGACCGCCCCGGCGCCGAAACCGAGCGTGGCGCTGCCGGCCGCGAAGCCGCGCAAGCTGAGCTACAAGGAGCAGCGCGAACTCGACCAGCTGCCGCAACGCATCGAAGCCCTCGAGGCCGAGCAGAAGGCGTTGGGCCAGTTGTTGGCCGATGGCGCGATCTACACCACCGACCCGTCTGCCGCGGCAAGAGCCCAGACACGCTACGCGAAGATCGACGATGAACTGCTGGGTACGCTGGAGCGCTGGGAAGTGCTGGGAAGCCGAGTCTGACGCGCGTTGCGCCGCGCAGTGCGCAACCCCATCAAGCGAACGCCGCAGAACCGGCTTTGCCGGGCCGCTGGTGTTGCCCCCTTGAGGGGGAGCGGCGAAGCCGCTTCGGGGGTGGGTCGATCCCTTAACGCGGCTCGCCGCCAAACCACTTTTCGTTGATCGCATCGGGGTGCGAGCGGCTGACGATCAGGCCGGCTTGCAGGTACAGCGCATTGAGCAGCCGGATCGCGCGCTCGCGGTCCATGCCGGGCCAGCCGGACAGCTCACGCAAATAGACGCTGCGTTCGCGCAGGCGGTGAATGATCTCGATCAGCACCAGCGGCGCGGGCAGGCGGTTGATGTCCAGCGCCGGCGCCACACGGTACGAGGCGGGCCCGGCGATTTCAGGCAACAACTCGTTGCGCAGCCCACGCAGCGCCAGGTTCCACAGCAAAGGCGCGAGCGGGTGGTGCAGGTGGCTGCGATGGTTGTCGTCTTCACCCGGGGCGGGCAACTGGGCCGGCTCCACGTGCATCACGCGCAACTCGTGCAGGTGCCGCTCGACCAACTCGTCCATGTCCATCGGGCAGTGCACCAGCCGCTCGCGCGGGAACACCGTGAGCGGCACGACGATCGCGCCGCATTGAAAGTGAATCGTCACCCGCTTGCTGTGGCGCATGCAGGCCGCCAGGACTTCGATGGCTTCGGAGCCGGTGCCGTTTTGCTCGAAGCGCAACAGGTCGGCGCGCAACGACGGGCTGAGCGACGAGATGCGCGTGCTGATGCCGGCCGGAACCGCTTCAGCTTCTTTTTCGTCGAGGTAGCGGCGGTAGGCGCTCGCACGCATCAACCCCGGCTCGCCGAAGGGGATGGTGGAATCGAACATCTCGCTGTTCATGGGCACGCCATTCTCGCCGCATGTCCACGCTTGCGGAAGGGGCGGGTGTTGTTGCCGCGCCCGTCATCGAATCACCTGGATCGCCGACCCCAGCCCCGCGCGGTTGAGCCAGGTGAACACCGAATCGACGGTGACGGTTTCGATGCGGTCGCTGAAGCGCTTCTCGTTCGGGTGGTCGTCGAACGCCACGTTGGCGGCGGTGGCGCGCGCGCCCAGGCGCTTGATCGCCGAGATTCTGAGCGTGGTCGGCTCGTAGCCCTTGAGCTTGAGCCAGGCCTGCGCGCGCACCCGGTCCTTTGCTTCACCGTCCTGTGTCAGCGCCAGCGTTTCCAGGGCCCATTGGTTGGACTGCTGGTAGGTTTGCGCCCAGGGATACGCCACCATGCTGTAGGCCGGGGTGTTGAGGGTGGCCAGGCCGGTGTTGCTGCGCAGCAGGTTCAGCATGCGCGCCTGCACCTCGGGCGTGAGCACCACCACGGCGGCCTCGTATTCGAACAGGTCGTCCATGAAAAACTCGCCCAGTCCCTGGCGGTAAACCGCCGCGTGCGCCGTGCCACATTCGTTGAGCTTGTGCACGACCCGCCACACACCGGGCACCGGCTTGCCATCGCGCGCGGGCGGGCTCTCGCGGTACGCCAGGCCCAGGTGCGAGTAGCGCAGGCCGTAGGCGCCGAGGTCCTGGCCGGCGCGCGCCAGCACCACCACCTGGGCGCCGCTTTCATCGAGCTTGGCGGCGGTGCGCTCGGCCAGGTTCAGCGAGCGCTGGATGGCCGTCACCGACGGTGGCTTGTTCTCGCACGAGCGGCCCGCTTGCGCGCCCGTTGCGGCCAACACCCAGGCCGCGCAGAGCGCCGCTCCACGCAGGGCGCGCAGGTTCATCGTGTCACGCGCTCGTTGTGCAACAGCGCCGCGCCGATCTCGTTCGGGATGAAGGCAATCGCCCGCCCCGCGGCCGACAACACCCAGCCGGTGCTCATCGCGGTGACGAGCACGGCCGTGCCCGCCGCCACCGACAGGCCACCCGCCGCCTGGGCACTGAGCTTGACGCTGGCGCGCGCTCCGTCGGAGGCGCGCTCGAGCACCCACACGGTGCCGACGCTGGTGGCCTGGACCGCCACGACGGTGAGCAGGGCGCCGGCCGACAGCAGCATCACCGGCGCCGCCACCGACACCGCGATCGGCAGCGCCGACAGCACGCTGGCCTCGGAGATGGTGGACTGCGCCCGCGCGGGGCTCAGCAAGCTGGTGGCCAACATCGCGCCGAGCAGCGCATTGCGAACCAGGGTCTTGTTCATGGCATCGGGCTTTCGATAGAGTTGGGAACGGGTCGAATTCATTCGGCTTCACGCGCCGGGCGCATGGCCATGCCGTCGCGCCGCGCTTCGGCCAGGTCGGCCTCGTGCGCGTCGCGCAGGGTCTTGGCCAGCGTGAACACGCTGGAGATCAGGAACAGCCAGCACACGCCCAGGAAGGCCTTGTAGGTCGGGTTCAGTTCCATGCGCCACAGGCCCCAGCCGGTCAGCGCCATGGCCAGCGTGAAGCCGCCCCACACGACCATGCCCCACATCGGCGTGTCGGTCTTGCGCAACTCGTTGTCGCGCACGAACTTGGCCAGCGCAAACGCGGTGGACATGCAAAACACATAGCCCATCACCATGAACGCCCGGTCCAGGTCTTGCCCCGGCAGATAGGCCAGGCCGATGCCGCACAGCGCGACGGCGAGTCCGAACGAGATCCAGACCTGCAGCCTCCAGGCACGGGTGTCGCGGTGGATGACGGTGGGTTGCATGACGCTTTCCTTGAGGGGTTGTTGAACGCAGCGGCATCTTCGGTGCCGCGACAAACGGTATCAACCCCCCAGAGGAGGGTTGCGTGAATTCTGCGGCTTGGTATCTTCTCGCGGTACTTTCCGGGAGAACGAAGAATGAGCACAACGCACGATCTCGTGGCCGCGCTGAAGGCCGAACTGAAGGCGGCGGGCATCACCTATGCCGACCTGGCCGGCCACCTCGGCTTGGCCGAATCGAGCATCAAGCGGGTGTTCGCCAAGGCCGACATGCCGCTGTCGCGCATCGACGATGTGCTGCGGGTGCTGAAGATGGACTTTGCCGAACTGGCGCGCAAGGTCGCCGACGCGCAGCCGCTGCGGCGCGAACTCACGCTGGAGCAAGAGAGCGCCGTGGTGGCCGATCGCAAGCTGATGCTGCTGGCCATTTGCTGCCTGAGCCAGTGGACCTTCGAGCAGATGACCAGCACCTACCGCTTCACCGAGGCCGAGTGCGTGAAGTACCTGGTGCGGCTCGACCGGCTGGGCTTCATCGAACTGAGGCCGTTGAACCGCTACCGCCTGAAGGTGGCCAAGGGATTTCGCTGGCGCCCGCACGGGCCGGCCATGCAGTACTTTCGCAAGCACGTCGCCGACGACTACTACAGCGGCGGCTTTGATGGCGAAGGTGAAATGCTGATGCTGGTGCACGGCCAGGTCAGCAAGAGCCTGGCGGCGACCTTCGTCGAGCGCCTGCAGCGCGTGGGCCAGGACTTTGCGCAACAGCACCTGGCCGACCAGAAGTTGCCGAGCGACCAGAAGCGGCCCTACACCCTGGTGGTGGGCATGCGCTCCTGGCTGTTCGCGGCGTTTCGCGACCTCAAGCGCGACGCGCAGCCACCGGGTTGAGGCGGCTGGCTCTCAGCCTCAGTTGGCGCTCGAGCGCGCCAGCGCCTGGGCGACCGGCCGGGGCGCCAGGCGCGGCGGGTCCAGCAGCGGCAACAGCGGGCTGTTCAGCTCACGCGCCAGGCTCACCACCGTGCGCTGCGGTTCATGCGGCAGGCGTTGCCACGGGTTGGCGCCGTGGGCGAGCAGGTACTCGACGAGACCGCGCTGGCGGGCTGCGTCGCCCACATAACCGGCCGACAGCACGCGCGCCAGCGGCAGCCACGGCAGCTGGTTGCCGAGCGACGCGGGAACGCGGTTGACCAGCTCCGGCGCGCGCGCGAGCCACCAGTCGAGTGCCACCAGGTCGGCGCTGCGCAGCGCGGCATCGAAGCCCGACGGCAGGCGGCCGTCGTACGCCGCCAGCGCGGCGCGCGCGGTGTGGCCCTGCGCCTCCAGCCGTTGCGCCAGCCGCGCGCCCAGGTGGCTGGGGTGCAGCGCTCCCAGCGGGCTGAACGGCACCTGGCCGGCCGTCAGCAGGCCATCGGCCAACCAGTCGTCCAGCACGGTCGAGAGGCCGGCGGCACGTGCGCCGGGGCAGCTCAAGGCACGCATCACGTCGTGGTGCACCGCGCTCGAATCGGCTTTGGCGAGCCAGCGCAGCGCGTCGACTTGCGCTGGAGTGGCGCGCTCGAAAGGAGGGCAGGGATGGGCCTGTGCCAGCGCCCGCAGCGGTGACTGGCCGCAGCGTTCGGGCTGCGCGCCGCGCGCCAGCAGTTCGGGCAACACGGGCCAGAACTGCGGGTCGCGTGCCGCCAGCGTCAACGGACAGACGTTGAGCCCCGGGGCCTGTACGTCTTTGGTTACCAGGCTGCCCGGCACGAACGGCCCGCAACGGGCCTGCAAGGCGCGTTCGACGCTGTTGAGCGTGATACAAGGCGCCGGGTCGCCTTCGGTGAGCTTGTCGTGCAAGTGCATCAACACCACGCTGGTGGTGCACCCGCTGCCCAGCAGCGCACCCGTCACCAGGGCCGTTGCGGCCGCCACACGTTGCAAGAATCTCATCACCACCCCGACGTTCGTTCCGGCGTTCTGGTGGCCGGAAATGCACGCTGCAAGCCTAACTGCCGGCCGCGCAACCGGGGTTGACGATGGGTAAGGAGATGTTGGCCGCAGCGGTGCGCAAGCGGCTCATCAGGCAACCTCCATGCTGCGCACTGCGGTATTCGCCTTGGGAACGGCCCGGCGGCTCAGAGGCTGAGAGTTTTTCGAGCGTGTCCGAGCAGCGCGCCAGAAGGCGGCCGATCCAGGCGCAAAGCGCAGGCATAGCTCGGGCTATGGCGAGCATTTGCAACGACGAGCGGGCGTCTTCTGGTGTGATGAGCG
>JANORB010000042.1:0-26945 GCA_031415135.1 Methylibium sp. | reverse complement strand
CGCACGATCGGCTTTGACGTCATCGAAGACAAGGTCGTCAAATGCCGCGCCGGCACCGACCCCTCGCGCGAGATCCCCGATGCCGAGA
Organism: Methylibium sp.; assembly: GCA_031415135.1. Taxonomy (GTDB): domain Bacteria; phylum Pseudomonadota; class Gammaproteobacteria; order Burkholderiales; family Burkholderiaceae_C; genus LGRD01. Next base: position 26,857 of record JANORB010000042.1, on the reverse strand, counting down.
TGCGCCTGGCCCTGCATGCCGAATACACCAGCGAGCCCGCCGCACTGCGCGAGGCCGACTTCATCCTGATCGCCGTGCCCACCCCCGTCGACACCGCCCACATCCCCGACTTTGGCCCGTTGATCGGCGCCAGCCGCAGCCTTGGCCCGCACCTGAAGAAGGGTGCGGTCGTCGTCTACGAATCCACCGTCTACCCCGGCGCCACCGAAGAGGTGTGCATCCCCGTGCTGGAGCAGGCCTCCGGGCTTAAATGGAAGCGCGACTTCTTCGTCGGCTACAGCCCCGAGCGCATCAACCCCGGCGACCGCGAGCACATGCTCACCAACGTGGTCAAGGTCGTCGCCGGCGACAGCCCCGAAACGCTGGAGAAGGTGGCGCGGCTGTACGAGCGGGTCGTCCAACCCGGTGTGTACCGCTGCACCAGCATCAAGGCGGCCGAGGCCTGCAAGGTGATCGAGAACACCCAGCGCGACCTCAACATCGCGCTGATGAACGAGCTGGCGATCATCTTCGACAAGATCGGCATCGACACCAGCGAAGTGCTCGAGGCGGCCGGCACCAAGTGGAACTTCCTCAAGTTCAAGCCCGGCCTGGTGGGGGGCCACTGCATCGGCGTCGACCCGTACTACCTGACCCACAAGGCCGAGATGCTGGGCTACCACCCGCAGGTGATATTGGCCGGGCGGCGCATCAACGACGGCATGGGCAAGTACATCGCCGAGCAGACCGTCAAGCAGATGATCGCCAGCGGCAGCTACATCAAAGGCGCCAAGGTCAATGTGCTGGGCCTGACCTTCAAGGAAAACTGCGCCGACCTGCGCAACAGCAAGGTCGTCGACATCATCAACGAGCTCAAGAGCTACGGCGTCGATGTGTCTGTGCACGACCCCGACGGCGACCCCGCCGAAGCGCTGCGCGACTACGGCGTGCGCTTGCTGCCGTGGGGCGACCTGCCGCGCGCCGATGCGATCGTCGCTGCGGTTGCGCACCGCCAGTACCAGCAGCTCACGCTGGAAGAGATCACCCGCAAGGTCGTCAAAGGAGGGTGCTTCGTCGATGTCAAAGCGGGGTTCGACGCCGCCGGCCTGGCCGGCGCGGGCCTGCGCGTGTGGCGGCTCTGACGCTCCAGCGCGATCTGCCCACCCACTGAACGGAATCGACTCACGATGCATGTCCACCGCCCCCCCATCACCGACCGCAAGGTCCGGTTTGCGCTGGTCGGCTGCGGCCGGATCGCCAGCAACCACTTCGAGGCCGTCAAGACCCACGCCGCGCGCTGCGAGCTGATCGACGTGTGCGACACCGACCCCGCCGCACTGGCCGCCGCGGTGGCGAAGACGGGCGCCCAGGGGCACAGCAATCTGAGCGCCCTGCTGGCGCACTCGAGCGCCGACTGCGTGGTGCTGGCCACCCCCAGCGGCCTGCACCCCGCGCAGGCCGCCGAAGTGGCCCGCGCCGGACGCGACGTGATGACCGAAAAGCCCATGGCCACCCGCTGGAGCGACGGGCTGGCCATGGTGCGCGCCTGCGACGAGGCCGGCGTGCGCCTGTTCGTCGTCAAGCAGAACCGGCGCAACGCCACCTTGCAGCTGCTCAAGAAGGCGGTCGAGCAGGGCCGCTTCGGCCGCATCTACATGGTCAACGTCAACGTGTTCTGGACCCGCCCGCAGGCGTACTACGACAGCGCCGCCTGGCGCGGCACCTGGGAGTTCGACGGCGGCGCGTTCATGAACCAGGCCAGCCACTACGTCGACCTGCTCGACTGGATCGCCGGCCCGGTCGAGAGCGTCATGGCCTACACCGGCACGCTGGCGCGCAACATCGAAGTCGAAGACACCGGCGTGGCCGCGCTGAAGTGGCGCAACGGCGCCATGGGCTCGATCAACGTGACCATGCTGACCTACCCGAAGAACCTCGAAGGCTCGATCACCATCCTGGGCGAAAAAGGCTCGGTGCGGATCGGCGGCGTGGCCGTCAACGAAGTCAGGCACTGGGAGTTCGACACCGAAGACACGATGGACCACAACATCGCCGAGGCGAGCTACCAGACCACCTCGGTCTACGGCTTCGGGCACCCGCTCTACTACGACAACGTGATCCAGTCGCTGCGCGGCCAGGCGCAACCCGAGACCGATGGCCGCGAGGGCCTGAAGTCGCTCGAGCTGCTGATTGCCATGTACCTGTCGGCGCGCGACGGCAAGCGGGTCAACCTTCCGCTGGCGTATTGAGGCCAGCCACTGCATGGCCACCACCATCCACCCGTCCGCCATCGTCGATGACGGCGCCGTGCTGGGCGACGGCTGCCGGGTCTGGCACTTCGTCCACATCAGCGCCGGCGCGCGCATCGGCGAGCGCTGCTCGTTCGGGCAGAACGTCTACATCGGCAATGACGTGAATGTGGGCAACAACGTCAAGATCCAGAACAACGTGTCGGTCTACGACGCGGTGACCCTGGAAGACGACGTGTTCTGCGGCCCGAGCATGGTCTTCACCAACGTCCACAACCCGCGCGCGGCCGTGACCCGCAAGGACGAATACCGCGCCACCCTGGTGCGCCGCGGCGCCACGCTGGGCGCCAATTGCACCATCGTGTGCGGCACGACGATCGGGCGCCATGCGTTCATCGGGGCCGGCGCGGTGGTCCACCGCGATGTGCCCGACTTCGCGCTGATGGTGGGCGTGCCGGCGCGCCAGATCGGCTGGATCAGCCGCTTCGGCGAGCGGCTGGCCTTGCCGCTGGCCGGCACCGCGCAGGCACGCTGCCCGCACACGGGCGATCGTTATGTGCTGGACGGTGGCGGCGTGGCGCTGATCGAGGGGTGAGAGGGTGAGAAGCAATCCCATGGACTTCGTCGATCTCAAGTCGCAATACGCGGCGCTCAGGGAATCCATCAACGCGCGCATCCAGCGCGTGCTCGACCACGGCCAGTACATCATGGGGCCCGAGGTCAAGGAGCTCGAAGACCAGCTCGCGGCCTTCACCGGCGCCAGGCACTGCATCACGGTGGCCAGCGGCACCGAGGCGCTGCTGATCTCGCTGATGGCGCTGGGGTTGAAGCCGGGTGACGAGGTCGTGACCACCCCGTTCACCTTCGCGGCCACCGCCGAGATGATCGTGCTGCTGGGGGGCAAGCCGGTGTTGGTGGACATCGAGCCCGGCACCTGCAACATCGACGCCAGCCTGATCGAAGCCGCCATCACGCCGCGCACCCGCGCCATCATGCCGGTGAGCCTGTATGGGCAGTGCGCCGACATGGACGCGATCAACGCCATTGCCGCGCGCCACGGGCTGCCGGTGATCGAGGACGCGGCACAGAGTTTCGGTGCCAACTACAAGGGCCGAAAGAGCTGCAATCTGAGCACCCTGGGCTGCACCAGCTTCTTCCCGAGCAAGCCGCTGGGCTGTTATGGCGACGGTGGCGCGATCTTCACCGATGACGACACTCTGGCGCAGGCCTGCCGCGAGATCCGCGTGCACGGCCAGAGCAAACGCTACACCCACACGCGGGTGGGCGTGGGCGGGCGCATGGACACGCTGCAGTGCGCCATCGTGCTGGCCAAGCTGGAGCGCTTCGAGTGGGAGCTGGCGCAGCGCCGCGCACTGGGTGAACGCTACGCGCGCCTGCTGGCGGATGTGCCGGGCGTGCGACTGCTGACCGTGCGGCCGAGCCGCGACTGTGTGTGGGCGCAGTACACGATCTTTGTGGAGCAGCGCGGCGCGGTCCAGGCGGCTTTGCAGGCGCAGGGCATCCCGACGGCGGTGCATTACCCCAAGCCGCTTCACCACCAGCCCGCGTATGCCCAGCACTGCTGCCCCGAGTGCTGCCCGATCAGCGTGAGCGCCGCCGAGCGGGTGCTGAGCTTGCCGATGAGTGCGGACTTGACTGCCGCGGACCAGCAACGCGTGATCGACAATGTCGTTGTTGCGCTGCGCGAGTTCGCACCCCAACTCTGACCGGCATTGGGTAAGACCGAACTTCGCGACCACCCGCCCACGAAAACCCCATGAAGCTCCAAGGCAAGAAGATCCTCGTCACAGGTGCCGATGGTTTTATCGGCTCGCACCTGACGGAGGCCCTCGTCGCGCAAGGCCACGACGTGCGCGCCTTCGTCTGCTACAACAGTTTCAATTCCTGGGGCTGGCTCGACGAAGCGGACGAGCGCATCAAACAATCGCTCGACGTGTTCGCGGGCGATATCCGTGACCCTCACGGGGTGCGCGCCGCCATGCAAGGCTGCGATGTCGTCTTGCACCTGGCCGCACTGATTGCGATTCCCTACTCCTACCACTCGCCCGACACCTACATCGACACCAACATCAAGGGCACACTCAACGTGGTGCAGGCGGCGCGTGACCTGGGTGTGCAGCGAGTGGTGCACACCTCCACCAGCGAGGTCTACGGCACCGCACGCTTTGTGCCGATCACCGAAGAACACCCGCTGCAGGGCCAGTCGCCCTACTCTGCCAGCAAGATCGGCGCCGACCAGATCGCGACCAGCTTCTTCTTGTCGTTCGACACGCCGGTGTCGGTCATCCGGCCCTTCAACACCTACGGCCCGCGCCAGTCGGCCCGCGCAGTCATCCCGACCATCATCACGCAGATCGCCTCCGGCATGCGCCAGATCAAGCTAGGCGCGGTCCACCCGACACGCGACTTCAACTATGTTCAAGACACGGTGCGCGGATTCCTCGCCATCGCCGAATGCGACGCGGCGCTGGGCCAGGTGGTGAACATCGGCAGCAACTTCGAGATCTCGATCGGCGACACGGCAAAGATGATTGCCGACCTGATGCGGCGCGACGTCGAGTTCACCAGCGACCCGCAACGCATGCGACCGGCGGGCAGCGAAGTCGAGCGCTTGTGGGCCGACAACACGCGAGCCCGCGAACTGGTCGGCTGGCGTCCCGAATACGGCGGCATCGACGGGCTCCAACGCGGCCTGGCTCAAACCATCGAATGGTTTGCCGATCCGCGCAACCTGAAACGCTACAAGGCCGGCCTGTACAACATCTGAGCCCAGCCCGCATGAACTCCACCCCCCTGATGCACGACACGCCGGTTGCCACCGATGTGCTCTGCGCTGTGCGCAGCGTGCTCGGCGAAGCGGCGCAGCCGATGGCCCTGCACGAGCCCGAGTTCGCGGGCCGTGAATGGGACTACGTCAAGCAATGCCTCGACACAGGCTGGGTGTCGTCGGTGGGCTCGTTCGTCGACCGCTTCGAGCGCGACCTGGCCGCGTGCACGGGCACCGCGCATGCCATCGCCACGTCGAACGGAACGTCCGCGCTGCACATCTGCCTGCTGCTCGCAGGCGTGAAGGCGGGCGATGAGGTGCTGATGCCGGCCCTGACCTTCATCGCCACCGCCAACGCGGTGTCGTATGTGGCCGCAGTGGCGCACTTCGTCGAGTCCGAAACGGTTTCGTTGGGGGTCGACGCCGCCAAGCTCGACGCCCACCTGGCGCAGACGGCTCGCATTGTCGACGGTGTTTGCATGAACCAGCGCAGCGGCGCTCCGATCCGCGCGCTGGTGGTCATGCATGTGTTCGGCCACCCGTCCGACCTCGATGCGCTGGCCGACGTGGCACAACGCTGGCACCTGGTGTTGATCGAAGACGCGGCCGAATCACTGGGCTCCAGCTACCGCGGGCGGCACACCGGCAACGTCGGCGCCATTTCGGCCCTGAGCTTCAACGGCAACAAGGTCATCACCACGGGTGGGGGTGGTGCGATTCTGACCAACGACCCACTGCTCGCGCGCCGCGCCAAGCACCTGACCACCACCGCCCGCACACCGCACCGCTGGAACTTCCTGCACGATGAGGTGGGCTACAACTATCGCCTGCCGAATCTGAACGCGGCGCTGGGCTGCGCGCAGCTGGAGCGCCTGCCGTCGCTGGTTGAGCGCAAGCGCAGGCTGGCGGCGCGCTATCAACACGCCTTCTCAGAGGTTGACGGGGTTCGTTTCCTGCGCGAGCCTCCTGGCACCAGCAGCAATTACTGGTTGAACGCGATCGTGCTTGAGCCTCGTCACGCCGCGCGCCGAGACCAGGTCTTGACCGTTCTCAACGATGCCGGCTACATGTCGCGCCCGGTCTGGACACTGATGCACCGCCTGCCGATGTACGCGGCCTGCCCGCGCATGGACCTGCCCGTGGCCGAACAGATGGAGGCGTGCGTCATCAACCTCCCCAGCAGCGCAAAGCTCGGGGCCTGAAACGATGGATCAGCGCATATGTGTCGTCACCGGCAGCCGGGCAGAGTACGGCTTGCTGTACTGGGTGCTGCACGACTTGAGGGCCAGTGATGGCGTCGAGTTGCAGCTGGTCGTGACCGGCATGCACCTGGCGCGCGAATTCGGCCACACGGTCGATCAGATCGAACAGGACGGTTTCAGCATTGCCCGCCGCGTCGACATGCTGCTGTCCGGCGACACGCCGGGCGCCACAGCAAAGTCAATTGGGCTCGGCGTGATCGGCATGTCCGATGCCTTCGAGCAGTTGCGTCCCGATGTGGTCGTGCTGCTCGGCGACCGCTTCGAGATCCTCGCCGCGGCGCAGGCCTGCCTGGTGCACAACATCCCGGTTGCGCACATTGCCGGCGGCGACACCACCGAAGGCGCGTTTGACGAATCGATCCGCCACGCCATCACGAAGATGGCGCACCTGCACTTGGTGACCAACGAACTTTCGGCCAGGCGCCTGCGGCAGTTGGGCGAAGACCCGCAGCGGATTCATGTGGTCGGCAGCCCCGGGCTCGATCACTTGAAGCGCAGCTCGCTGCTGGACCGGCAGGCGATTGAAGCGGCGCTGGGGGCCAAGCTCGGTGCACGCAACCTGCTCGTGACCTTCCATCCCGTCACGCTGGCGACGAGCTATGGCATCGAACAGTTCACCGAACTTCTTGCAGCCCTGAATTCCCTGGACCCAAGCATGATCCTGTGGTTCACACGTCCCAACGCGGACACCGGTGGACGCGCGATGGCCGCGGCGCTCGACACCTGGGCGGCGCAACGGCCGGACCGCGTTCGTGTGTATGCGTCTCTCGGCCAATTGCGCTATCTCAGCCTGATGGCGCAGGTCGACGCCGTGGTCGGCAACTCGTCGAGCGGCCTGTACGAGGCGCCGTCCTTCGGAGTGGCCACAGTCGACATCGGCGAGCGCCAGCGCGGGCGACTCGCTGCCGCGTCGGTGTTGCACTGCGAGGCAGAGCGCCAGGCCATCGCCGAGACGATCCAACGCGCCGTCACACTCGATTGCAGCGCCGTCGTCAACCCCTATGGCGACGGTTGCAGTGCCGGGCGCATCGTCGATTTGCTGCGAGACATGCCCCCCGCAGCCAAACTCTTGAAGAAGCGGTTTCACCTGATAGAGGCCGGCCATGTCTGAGCGCACCATGATCATTGCCGAGGCCGGCGTCAACCACAACGGCTCGCTTGAACTTGCGCTGCGACTCGTCGATGTCGCCGCCGATGCCGGCGCGGACGTGGTGAAGTTCCAAACCTTCAAGGCCGACCAACTGGCCACCGCCGGAGCCGCCAAGGCCGAGTACCAGGTTACCAACACGCACGAATCGGGATCGCAACTGGCCATGTTGCGCCGGCTCGAACTGTCGCAAGCCGATCACCACACGCTGCTGGCGCGTTGCCGCGAGCGGGGCATCCGCTTCATGTCCACCGGGTTCGACGCGCAAAGCCTGTCCTTCCTGGGCACGCTCGACATGCCGGCAATCAAGATCCCCTCGGGCGACATCACCTGTGGCCCGCTGCTGCTGCAGGCCGCGCGCTTGCGCCGGCCGCTGATCGTCTCGACCGGCATGAGCACGCTGGCCGATATCGAGCAGGCCCTCGGTGTCATCGCCTTCGGTTTGACGATCGACCGCGAGCCCACCGGCCGCGCCGATTTCGATTCGGCCTACTGCGGCGACGAAGGCCGACAGGCCCTGCGCGAACACGTCACGCTGTTGCACTGCGTCACCCAGTACCCCGCCCCGCCCGAAGCGGTCAACCTGCGCGCGATGGACACCATGGCCGGCGCGTTCGGGCTGCCGGTGGGTTACTCCGACCACACGGCCGGCATCGAAGTCTCGATCGCGGCCGTGGCGCGTGGCGCGACCATCATCGAAAAGCATTTCACCTTGGACCGCGCGCTGCCCGGCCCGGACCACGCGGCGTCGCTCGAACCCGAAGAACTGGCGCAGCTGGTCACCGCGATCCGAAACATCGAACGCGCGCTCGGCTCGCCGATCAAGGCGCCGGCGCCGCAAGAAGCGGGCAACCGTCCGATCGCCCGACGCAGCGTGGTGGCGGCACGTGCCATCTGCAAAGGCGAGACGTTCAACACCGCCATGCTCACCCACAAACGACCCGGTCACGGCATCTCGCCGATGGAGCACTGGGGCCTGCTGGGCCGCCAAGCCGGCCGCGACTACGCCGCCGACGACCTGATCGAGCCATGACGCTGCCAATCATCATCATCGGCGCGGGGGGCCATGCTTGCGTGGTGGCCGACGCGCTGCTGGCCGCCGGCGAGGCGGTGCTTGGATTCACCGATGCCGATCCATCGCGCCACGGCCGCACGCTGTGCGGCCTGCCGGTGCTGGGCGGTGACGGCGTGCTCGACGCCCATGCGCCACCGACTTTGACACTGGTCAACGGCATCGGCGGGGTGGGCGCCACAGCGCGCCATCACAGCGAGCCTGCGCGGCGCACTGTGCAGCAACTCCTGAGCGCCCGCGGCTGGCAATTTGGCAGTGTGCGCCACCCCAGCGCGATCGTCTCGCCGTTTGCGCGCATCGGCGCCGGAGCGCAACTGCTCGCCGCGAGCGTGGTGCAGGCCGGGGCCGATGTCGGCGAGGGCTGCATCATCAACACCGCGGCCGTGGTAGAGCACGACGTCACCCTCGGCGCCTGGGTCCATGTGGCGCCGCGCGCGCTGGTGTGTGGTGATGTGACGATCGGCGCGCGCAGCCACATCGGTGCCGGTGCGGTGGTGCGCCAGGGGCTGCGGCTTGGTGAAGACACCGTGGTCGGCGCCGGCGCCGTGGTGGTGAAAGACTTTGCCGGCGGCGGCGTGTTGGTGGGTGTGCCGGCCCGGCCCATGGAACTTGAAACATGAAAAGCTGGGAACAGGCGCTGGTCGGGCCGGACACGACCCTGCGCGAGGCGTTGGAAACGATTGATCGGGTCGGCTGCCAAATGGCGCTCGTGGTCGATGCCGACAGGCGCCTGCTCGGCACGCTCAGCGATGGCGACGCGCGACGAGGCCTGCTGCGCGGCCTCGCGCTGGCCGACCTTGTGTCGGCCGCCATGCACACAACGCCGACCTGCGCCAAGGTTGGCGAAAGCCGTCATGCCATCCTGTCGACGATGCGCCGGCTCGGCCTGCACCAAATGCCGTTGCTCGACGCCCAGGGGCGAGTGCAGGGCCTTGAGATCGTCGACGATTACTTTGCGGCCCCGGTTCGCGACAACTGGGTCGTGATCATGGCCGGCGGCCTGGGGAGCCGGCTGCAGGAACTCACCCGCGACGTTCCGAAGCCGATGCTCAAGGTCGGCTCGCGCCCGCTTCTCGAAACCATCGTGCGCGGTTATGCGGACCAGGGCTTCCGGCGGTTCTACTTCGCAGTGAACTACAAGGCCGACCAGATCGAAACCCACTTCGGCGACGGAGCCGCGCTCGGCGTGGAGATTCGTTACCTGCGCGAGGAGCGGCGCCTGGGCACGGCCGGACCATTGAGTCTGCTGCCCGAGGCGCCCGGCGCGCCCATCTTCGTGACCAATGCCGATTTGCTGACCAAAGAAGACTTCGGCTACATGGTCGATCACCATGGCCAGGCCGGCGCGGATGCCACGATGGCCGTTCGCGACTACGAAATGCAAGTGCCGTTCGGTGTCGTCCGCGAACGCGATGGATTGATCGAAGCGATCGAAGAAAAACCGATCCAGCGCTTTGTCGTCAGCGCCGGCATGTACGTGCTGTCGCCGCGCGCGCTGGCGCATGTTCCGCGCGACACCCAGTTCGACATGCCGGCCCTGTTCGAGGCGCTGGTTCGGGCCGGCATGCGCACGCGCTGCCACCCGATCGACGGCTACTGGCTCGACATCGGGCGAGTCACCGACTACGAAAAGGCCCAGTCCGACTTCGACGAGGTGTTCAGGTGATCGCCGGGCGCAGCGTGCTGGCGCTGATACCGGCGCGTGGCGGCTCCAAAGGCCTGCCCGGCAAAAACATCCTGCCCGTCAACGGCCGGCCACTGCTGGCCTGGACCGTCGACGCGGCGCGCCGATCCGCGTACGTTGACCGCGTCGTGCTGTCGTCGGACGACGAAACCATTGCCGCAGCCGCATTGGCTTGCGGCTGTGAAGTGCCGTTCCGGCGGCCGAGCGAACTCGCGTCAGACACGGCCGCCTCCATCGACGTCGCCCTGCACGCGCTCGACGAGTTGCCCGGACACGACTGGTTGGTGCTGCTGCAGCCGACCTCGCCGTTGCGCAGCGCCGCCGACATCGACGCGGCGCTGGAGCGTTGTGTCGCGACCGGAGCGCACTCCTGCGTCTCAGTCACGGCAGTGGAACAAAGCCCGTACTGGATGTACCGGATCGGCGCCAACGACCGCCTGAATCCCGTCATCGAGGCGCCGCCGGGGGCCACCCGGCGCCAGGATCTCCCTGCGGTCTATGCGCTCAACGGAGCCGTCTATGTGGTGGACAGTTGCGAGCTCAGGCGGACACGTGCGTTTGTCAACACCGACACGGTGGCCCACGTGATGCCTGCCGAACGATCCATCGACATCGACACCGCCGCCGATTTCGAGTCATTTCGACTTGCGGTTTGCGCGCGACCGAGCATTGCCGACTCGGTCACCGCACCGGCCCACCCCATCGCCTCAACGCAGCCCACACCATGAAAAAACGCGACGTCGCCAAACAGTACAACCTCCCGCTCCAGGTGCGGTTCTGCAAGAACTGCACGGTCTCCAACCAGCGTCCGCGCATTACTTTCGACGAGCAAGGCGTGTGCTCCGCCTGCAACTTCGCGCACTACAAGCGCACCCAGCTCAACTGGGCCGATCGCGAGCGCGAACTCGTCGAGCTTTGCAAGCGCTTTCGCAAGGGCAACGGCGAATACGACGTGATCGTGCCGTGCAGCGGCGGCAAGGACGGCAGCTTCGTGGCGCACCAGCTCAAGTTCAAGTACGGGATGAACCCATTGACGGTCACCTGGGCGCCGCTGATCGCCACCGAGATCGGCCGGCGCAATCTCGACGCCTTCATCCATTCCGGGTTCGACAACGTCCTGGGCACGCCGAACGGTCGGATCACCCGCAAACTCGCGCGCCTGGCCACGCAGCACCTGGGAGACCCCTTCCAACCGTTCATCTACGGGCAGACAAACTACCCGCTGCACATGGCGGTCAAGCACAACGTGTCGCTGATCATGTACGGCGAGAACGGCGAAGTCGAGTACGGCGGCGACATGAAGAACGCGTTCCGCCCCGACCGCGACATCCAGGATCACGACAAGCACTACTTCTCGGGCCTGCCGCCGGAGTTCTGGATCGAGCATGGTGTCAGCGAGGCCGACTTGCGGCCGTTCATGGCGCCCAGCTACCAGTCCATCAAGGACAACCAGACCGAGATCCACTTCCTCGGCTACTACAAGTTCTGGGACCCGCAGGAAAACTTCTACTACTGCCGCGAGCACACCGGCTTTCAGCCGAACACCGAGCGCTCGGAAGGCACCTATTCCAAGTACGCCAGCCTGGACGATCGCATCGACGGCTACCACTACTACCTCGGGTTCATCAAATTCGGCATTGGCCGCACCACCTCCGATGCAGCGCACGAAATTCGCGACGGCAAGATCACGCGCGAAGAAGGCGTCGCGCTGGTCCAACGGTATGACGGCGAGTTCCCGCGCAAGTACTACCAGGAATTCCTCGACTACTGCGGCATCACCGATGAGGACTTCCAGGCCATGGTCGACACCTGGCGCGCCGACCACCTGTGGGCGCGCACGGCCGACGGCTGGAAGCTCAAGCATGCCGTCTGGGGCGAAGGTCTGGCGGGCACCACCGACGCCGCATGAAGATCCGCTTCATCCCGCGCCTGGACATCAAGGGGCCCAACCTCATCAAGGGCATCCACCTCGAAGGCCTGCGCGTGATCGGTGACCCGAAGGAATTTGCGCGTCGCTATTACGAGCAAGGCGCCGACGAGTTGCTCTATGTCGACGTGGTGGCCAGCCTGTACGGCCGCAACAGCCTGCACGACATCGTCAAGCTCACGGCCAGCGATGTGTTCGTCCCGCTCACCGTGACCGGCGGCATTCGCAGCACCGACGACGTGCGCGAGATCTTGCGCGCCGGCGCCGACAAGGTGGGCATCAACACCGCCGCGACCAAGCGCCCGGAACTCATCCGCGAAGTGGCGCGCAAGTTCGGCTCCCAGTGCATGGTGCTGTCGATCGAGGCCAAGCGAATCGCGCCCGGCCGCTGGGAGGTCTACGCCGACAACGGCCGCGAACGCACCGGGCTGGACGTCATCGAGTGGGCCCAGCGCGGCGTGGAGCTGGGCGCCGGGGAAATCCTGCTCACCTCGGTCGATCGCGAAGGCACCCGTGAGGGTTTCGACTGCGACCTGGTGGCGGCGGTCTCGAGCTTGGTGCCGGTGCCGGTGATCGCCAGCGGCGGCATGGGCAAGACCAGCGATGTCGAGAAGGTCGTCCGCGAGGGCAAGGCCGACGCCGTGTCGATGGCCGACGTGCTGCACTATGGCCGGCTGACGCTGCCCGAGATCAAGCGGGCCGCCGCGCAGGCCGGGCTGGACGTGAGGCTGGCATGAGCATTGCAGGCCGCCCCAAGGGCGAATACCGGAGTGCGCAGCACGAAGGTACTCCAGTGAGCGGGCCGTCGATCGCGGTGGTCGATTACGGTGTCGGCAATCTGTACAGCGTGCGTCGCGCGCTTGAACATTGCGGTGCCACCGTGACGCTCGCCGCCACGGCCGCTGACGTTGAAGCGGCCGATCGTCTGCTTCTGCCGGGCGTCGGCGCCTTTGCCGATGGCATGGCAGGCCTGCGCGCGCGTGGGCTCATCGAGCCGATTCAGCGCTTTGCGCGCAGCGGCAAACCCCTGCTGGGCATCTGCCTGGGGATGCAGATGCTGGCCAGCGTCGGCGAAGAGTTCGGCGAGCACGACGGACTGGGGTTGATCCCGGGCCGGGTGGTCCCGATCCCGCGCATCGGCACCGATGGCCTGCCGAGAAAGATTCCCCATGTCGGCTGGAGCGCGCTCGGCGCGCCGACGGATGTCGACTGGGCGGGCACGCTGCTGGAGGGGTCGGCGCAAGGCACGGCGGTGTATCTGGTTCACTCATTCCGGGTCGTGCCCGACGACCCGGCGCAGGTGCTCGCGCAGTGCGATTACGGCGGGCACTCGGTCGTTGCGGCGCTGCGCTCGGGGAACGTCACGGGTTGCCAGTTTCATCCGGAGAAGAGCGGGCCGGCCGGGTTGGCCATCTTGGCGCGTTTTATCCATCTGTGATTGGCTCATGACGAACGCTGCCGCATGAGAGCCGCGCAAGCCGGAGCAATCTACGTCGTCGCGAATCTGGTGTCGGCGGGCATCCCATTCCTGCTTCTGCCACTGCTTACCCGAGTGCTGGGGCCAGCAGAGTTCGGCGCTGTCGTGAACTTCTTCCTGCTCGTGTCTGCCTGTACCGCTCTGGCGGGCCTGAGCGTGCATGCAGCCATCGGCGTGGCCTGGTTCAAACACGACCGTCAGGACCTGCCCCGTCTCGTCGGAACGGCCATCATCCTAGGTATTGGCAGCACGATCGTCGTCGCCGCCGCGTCCGCCATCGTCCTGGGCACAGTCGGCCATTCGATCGGCATATCGCCCGCGTGGGGAGCAATAGCCGCCACCACGGCCGGTTGCAACGTGCTGTTGCAGTGCCGTCTTGTGCTCTGGCAGAGCCAACAGCGCCCGCTTCCTATGGCGGGTCTGCAAATTGTCGCCAGCGTTTTCAATGTCGGCCTGTCGCTCGCGTTCGTCCTGCTGCTCGGGTGGGGTGGTTCTGGCCGCAATGCCGGAGTTGCGATTTCGGCTGTGTTAATGGCAATCCTGGCCGTTGGTCTGTTGCTTGCATCGCGGCAAGCCCAACTCGGGCTGCGGTGGAAAGATGTGTCGACACTGCTTGCGTTCGGCCTGCCACTCGTGCCGCACGCGCTTGCTGGGCTGCTGATCGCTACCGCCGATCGATTCGTCGTATCTGCCCACCTCGGCAATGAAGCCCTTGGCGTGTATGGCGCCGGGGCGCAGGTGGGCGCCGCGATGGTCATCCTTGGCGACGCTTTCGTAAAGGCCTTTAACCCGTGGCTATATGCGAGATTCGCCTCCGAGTCGCCCTCCGATGCGCTGGGGGCGGTCGGCGCAATGTACGCGTCGATCCCCGGTTTCCTGGTCCTGGCTGCGGCGGTCGGCTTTGTCTTGTGGGTGGCAAGTTCGCTGTTGCTCGGACCTGCTTATCGTGCCGCGACGGTGATCCTGCCGATGTTCATGCTGGGCGGTGCGTTCAATGGCATGTACCTTGCCGTCTCCGGCCTGTATTTTTTCTCGGGTCGCACGAAACTGTTGAGCAGCATCACGCTACCCGTCGCTGTCCTGGGCACGCTGATCACGATCGCACTGGTGCCGCGCATGGGGGTTCTCGGAGCTGCAATGGGATACGCCGCGACCCAGGGCCTGCTCGCGCTCGCGGCCTGGCTCGTCGCGCAACGCGCCTTCGCGCTCCCCTGGAACCGGCCGCGCGCTGCGGTCAATACCTGGTGGCAGCTGACGACAAGGGCCAGTCAGTGAGCACGATGGATCCAATCGCCAACGCGCCTCCACTGTCATCCGACCTGATGGCTGCACTCGCGCACATCGAATCGGCGTTTCCGGTGCTTGAATGGCAAGTCGCGGGCATCGCGGTGTGGCCGCTGCTGCGCATTCGGTGGATGTTTGTCGAATGGGCACGCCACTACACGGGCGCGGATGCGGGACCGGCCGCGGGGCTCAGCGGGAAACGGCGGTTGGAGCAGTTGCTCCGCGGACCGGCCGCGGCACGCCGCGCCGACCGGGCCGATGCCCAGGCGCGCGACACCGGGCCAGAACGGCGCGACATCGTGTTCCTGTCCGACGGGGTCTCGTTCGCCCGGCTCGGCGAGCACTGGGTCGAGCGCTTCTGCGATCCGATCCTCGCCCACGCAACGCAGCGCGGCCTCAGCAGCGCGTTGTGGACGCCCACCCACCAGCATCGCAGCCCCCGCTTCACGCCGTCCTGCTTCATTCAGCCGGCCATCGACCGCGCCAACGTCACCGGCGCACTGCGCGCTCGCCTTGGGGCCGGCAACCCCCGGCTGCCGGCGTTGGCTCAAGTCACGAACTGGTTGCGTCAACGAGGCTTCAGCGATGGTGCGTTCGACATCGGCAAGATCGGTTCGGACGCCTTCCGAGTGCGCGCCATCGCGCACCTGTACGGTCGCATGCTGCGGCGCACTCGTCCCAGGCTGGCTTTTATCGTGGGCTTCTACGGCGTCGAGGGCATGGCGTTCGTGCTGGCCTGTCGCAGCTGCGCAATTCCCGTTGTCGACATCCAGCATGGCGTGCAAGGGGAGATGCATCCCGCCTACGCAGCCTGGCCGGCACCCACGAACGGCGCGGCGCACGCGCTGTTGCCGGACCGCTTCTGGGTCTGGTCCGATTGGGAACGCGACGTCATCAACCGCTGGGCGCACGGATCGCGCCACGCTGCGGTGGTGGGTGGCAACCCATGGATGGACGTCTGGCAGCCAGGCTCCTCCTGGCCCGGCGCGGCTGCGGCCCTGAACGCCGCGCGCGCGCTGCGACAACGCGCCACGGGGCGACAGGTGGTGTTCGTGACTCTGCAGTACGGGCTCAATGCCAGCGAGCAGCTCGAGCCGCTGGCCGCGCTGCTGCGCGAGGCCGGCCACCGCTTTGCCTTCTGGGTGCGGCTGCACCCGGCCATGCTCGATCGGCGCGAGCAGATCCGCGCGCTTCTTGCTGCCGCCGGTTCCTGCGAGCTGGACGCACCGACCGACCTGCCGCTGCAAGCGTTGCTGCCTTGCGCCGACGTGCACCTGACCCACAGCTCCAGCACCGTTATCGAAGCGGCGCAGTTCGGCGTGCGATCGGCGCTCACGACGTCCTACGGCGCCGAGCTGTTCGGCCCGCTGCTCGCCTCGGGAATGGCGCGGCTGGAGGTGGGCGACCCGGCGATGCTGGCGTCTACACTCGCGAGTTTGGCCGCCGCGGGCTGCCGCGAAACCGATTCGGCGCCGCCGATAGGGGCCGCACTGGACCGGCTGCTGGCCGATACAGCATCAGCCATGGATTCAAGGACGACATGATCACCATCGTCGACTACGGCATGGGCAACCTGGGCTCGATCCGCAACATGCTCAAGAAGATCGGCGTCGACGCCGAGGTCAGCGCGGACGCGCGCACCATTGGCGCGGCGCGCAAGCTCATCCTCCCCGGCGTCGGCGCATTCGACGCGGGCATGGACAACCTGGAGCGCAGTGGGTTGATTCCCGTGCTCAACGAACGCGTGCTGCAGGCGCGCGTGCCCACGCTGGGCATTTGCCTGGGCATGCAATTGATGACACGCAGCAGCGACGAGGGCCAACGCAAGGGCCTGGGTTGGGTCGATGCCGAATCACTCCGATTTCGCCCCACCGACGCCGCTCTGAAAGTGCCGCACATGGGTTGGAACCGCGTGATGCCGGTGCGCGCCTCGCCGCTCACCGACGGCCTGCCCGACGAACCGCGCTTTTACTTCGTGCATTCGTACTACGTGCGCTGCCTGAACGAGGCCGACGTGCTGCTCACCACGCCGTACGGTGACGCGTTTCATTCCGCCTTTCAGCACGCCAACGTGGCGGGGGTGCAGTTCCACCCCGAGAAGAGCCACAAGTTCGGAATGCGCCTGCTGCGCAATTTCGCGGAGCGCTGCTGAGCATGTTGAAGACCCGTGTCATCCCTTGCTTGTTGCTGCGTGGCCAGGGCCTGGTCAAGACGACGCGATTCAAGGAGCCGAAGTACGTCGGCGACCCGATCAATGCGATCAAGATCTTCAACGACAAGGAGGTCGATGAACTGGTGCTGCTTGACATCAGTGCATCGAAGGAGAGCCGGGGGCCGGCGTTCACCGTGATCGAGGAAGTCGCGAGCGAGTGTTTCATGCCACTGGCCTACGGCGGCGGGATCCGCAGCGTCGAGGAAGCGCGGCGCATCCTCAAGCTCGGCGTCGAGAAGGTCGTCTTCAACAGCACCGCATGGCGTCAGCCAGAGGTCTTGCGAGATGCCTCACGTGAATTCGGCGCGCAAGCGGTGGTGGCTTCCATCGACGTGCGGCGAAAGTTGTTCGGGCGTTACGAGGTGTGTATCGACAACGGCACCAAACCGACCGGCATGGATGCCGTGGAATACGCGCGGCGCATGGAGGATTTTGGCGCGGGCGAGATCCTGCTGACGGCGATTGAACGCGACGGGATGATGCAAGGTTACGACCTCGAACTGATCTCCAAAGTCAGCGGCGCTGTGGGCATCCCGGTCATCGCCTCGGGTGGCGCCGGTTCGCTGGCCCACTTGAAAGACGCTGTCGAGAAGGCGGGCGCGAGCGCCGTCGCGGCAGGTGCCATGTTCGTGCTTCACGGGCCGCACCGAGCGGTGCTAATCACCTACCCGAAGCGCGAAGAACTCGAGCAGGTGCTGCAGTGAAACAGATACGCGGGCGCTACGGGCTGACGGCCGTGCTGCTCGCGCTGGTGACGCTTCTGGGTGCGGCATTCCTGTTCGCGGTGGGAATAGACACCCTCGAAGGGCGCAGCGACTTCCAGTTCTATGCCGACTCGGGCACGTACCACGAGGCCGCGCGCGGTGAACTGATCGGCGTCGACAGCGTGGCTGATGTGGTCGGCATCGCGGGCAACTTCCTCGGGCCGCTGCTGGTGCTGCGCTTGACGGGCGAAAACTACTACCTCGTGTTGCTGGCCAATGCGGTGATGCTGTTCATGTCGGTCGCCAGCATCTCCCGCACGCTGAGGCTGGACTCGCTGCGCCTGGCCGCACTGCTGCTGCTCAACCCGCTGACGATCTCCAGCCTGCTGGCGGTCAACAAGGAAATTCTCTCGCTGGTGTTCGTGGCAATCTTGTTGCGTGGGTTTGCAACTCGATCGTGGCTGCTGCTTGGCGCGGCAGCGGTGCTGTCGGTGCTGGTCCGATGGCAGTTGACATTGGTTCTGATGCTGCTGGTCGCGATGGTCATGCCGACAGGGGCGTGGCGGGGTCGCCGGCGCATTGCGCTCCTTGGGCTTCTTGCCGGCTTGTCGGTGCTTTACGTCTTGCTGTTGCCGGTGTTCGAGCCGATCCGGGCTTCGTTCGACTTGTCAGTTTCGGACTATGAAGGATCGGGCTTCTACGAGTGGCTGGTCGGTTGGCAGGATATCGGGGCATATTGGGCGGTGTTTCCGGTCAAGGCAGCGCATCTTCTGTTCGGCCTGGGCCTGCGCATCGATCGGCTGCTCGCGCCTGCCAATCTGTACAACGACGTGTGGCAGTTGCTGCACTCCAGTGCAACGCTGTTGATGTTCATCGCGCTGTGGCGCGCAAGGCAATTGCGCCTTGACAACGATCTGGTGTTCATCTCCGCCATCTACATCGCGGTGTTTGCGCTGTCTCCGATCTATTCGCCGCGCTATTTCTATCCGGTCTATGTGTTGTGGGCGATTGCCCTGGCCGCAGGCACCCCGGCGCTTCAACTGGTACGGCCGGCCCTGCGGCGACGTGGGCATCCACGCAATGTCTTTCCCTCCACTGCGATGACAATCATGAACTCACCGATCAGCCATCAGCGATGAAAAATCAGTTGATCTGTGTCCAATGCATCATGGATCGCACCGACCCCGACATCGCGTTCGACGGGGGCGGCCGCTGTAATCATTGCGCCCGCTATGGGCAGCAAGCGGCCAAGCGGCTGATTTCTCCCGCCGAGCGCCCGGCCCGGCTGGCAGAGGTCATCGAGACCATCAAGCGCGACGGTGCCGGCAAAGACTACGACTGCGTGATCGGCGTCTCCGGCGGGGTGGACAGCACCTACGTCGCCTATCTGACGCGCGAGCACGGGCTGCGTCCGCTCGCCGTGCATTTCGACAACGGATGGAACTCCGAGTTGGCCGTGGCCAACATTGAAAAGACCCTCAACACGCTCGGCATCGATCTGTTCACCGAGGTGGTCGACTGGTCGGAGTTCCGCGACCTCCAGTTGTCTTTCCTGCACGCATCGACACCCGATGGCGAAGTACCCACCGACCATGCGATCGTGGCGCTTCTGTATCGCATGGCGGCCAGATACCGGCTCAAGCACATTTTGCTGGGGATCAACGTTGCTTCCGAGGCGATCATGCCGCTGAAGTGGGGCTACGGGTACTCCGACTATCGCTACATACAGGCCGTTCATGCCAGGTTCGGCAACGTGCCGCTGAAGACGTTTCCACATTACTCGCTGCCGCAGTTGTTCGGCTATATGGCGCTGCGCAGGATCCGGCTGGTGCCGATCCTGGATTACATCGACTACCGAAAAGAAGAGGCGATGTCGCGCATCCAGAACGATCTCGGCTGGGTCTACTATGGCGGCAAGCACTACGAGTCGATTTACACGCGCTTCTACCAGTCCTATGTGTTGCCGCGGAAGTTCAAGATCGACAAGCGACGCGCGCACTATTCCAACCTGGTGCTTTCGGGGCAGATGACGCGCGAAAAGGCGCTGTCGCTGATGGAAGAGCCGGTCTACCCGGACAAGGGACTCGCTGACGATCGCGAGTACGTCATCAAGAAGCTGGGGCTCTCCGAGTCCGAATTCGAAGGCATCATGGCTGCGCCGCCAAAAACCTTCATGGACTACCCCAACAGCTATGCCCGGATCGAGTGGGCCAAGGCGGTCTTGGCCAGGTTTCGTCGTTGAATGGCACAAGGTCTCAGGTGCATTCCGTGAATCCATTGCGCGTCCTCTACCTGCATCCCTTCGCAGCGTTTGGCGGTGCGACCAAGAGCCTGGCAGAAATGTTTGCGGCGTTGCCGGCGGCAAGCGTTCGCGGCACAGTGATCTGCCCACCGGGCGTGGCGGCCGATTCGTTGCGAGCGGCTGGGCTCGAAGTGATCACCGCGCGCGGCGTAGCGCAATGGGACGACACACGTTTCGGCCACTATCGGCGCGCCCGCTGGCTGATCCTGCTGCGTGAAGTCGCATTGTGGCCGGCAACAATTCTGGCGTTGCGCAGGGCCGCGCACGAAGGTGACTATGACCTGATCCATTCCAACGAGATCACCGCGCTCCTGCCCGGCCTGCTGGCGCGTCGCATGCTGCGCGCACCGCTGCTGGTGCACGTGCGCTCGCTGCAACGCGGCAGCGGCGGCGGCCGCATAAGCGGCTGGCTGCAGCGCCTGCTGCGCACTCGCGCGGATGCGGTGGTGGCCATCGACGAGGCGGTGCGTCGCACCCTGCCGGCGGACCTGACCGTGCACGTGATCCACAACGGCATGAAGGTGCCGGCCGAGTTGCCGCCGCGCGCGTCGCTGGGCACGTTTTGCGTCGGCATCATCGGCGTGTTGCACCGCTCCAAGGGCGTCTACGAGTTGCTCGAAGCAACTCGCCTGCTGCGTGACCGGGGCGTCGAAGTTCGCGTGCTCGTCGTGGGAGAAAACGTGCATCGTTTGTCTGGGTTGCGCGGCTGGTTGTTGCGCAAACTCGACTTCGCGCGCGATGTGCGGGGCGAACTCGAAGCGTATGTGGCGTTGCACGGCTTGAAGGAGTTCGTCGAATTCACCGGCTTTGTGCCCGACATCCGGCCGATTTACAGCCGCACCGATGCCGTGTGCTTTCCGTCTCACCTTGATGCACCGGGCCGGCCGGTGTTCGAGGCCGCGTTATTCGGCCTACCGACCATTGTGGCGATGCAAAACCCGACTCGCGACGTGATCGTTTCCGGTGAGACTGGCCTGTGCATTGACCACCCCACCCCAATCGCGATTGCCGACGCCATCCAGGCGCTGGCGCAAGACCGCCCGCGGGCGCGCCGAATGGGCGAGCAAGCGCGCCGCATGGCGCTGGAGCGTTTCGAGAGCCGGGTTTGCGCGAGCAAGATGCTCGCTCTGTACCGCAAGGTCTGTGCGCGTGAAGGGGTTGCGGATGACTCTCCGCTGACGCAGAGCGAATGTGATGCAGTGGCGCCGCCGCCTCGGCAATGAAGGTGCTCATCCTGAGCCAGTACTTCTGGCCCGAATCGTTTCGAATCTCGGAAGTCGCGCAATCGCTGCGCGCCGAGGGTTGTGAGGTCAGCGTGCTGACCGGCCAGCCCAACTACCCGGAGGGCAAGGTGTTTGCGGGCTACCGGGCTTGGTCCACCGTCCGGGAGACGTACGCCCAATGCAACGTGCATCGCGTTCCCTTGTTCCCGCGCGGCCCAGGCGGGGCATTGCGTTTGGTGGCCAATTACCTCTCATTCGTGGTCAGCGCGTCCCTGATCGGGCCCTGGTTGTTGCGCCGCCAGCGCTTTGATGTCATTTTTGTCTATGGCATATCGCCGATCCTGCAGGTGCTGCCAGCCATCGTGTTGCGGCGCACGACGGGTGCCGCGCTGGTGCCCTGGGTGCAGGACCTGTGGCCGCAAAGCCTGGAGGTGACCGGGTTCGTGCGCAGCCCCCGCCTGCTCGGCGTGGTGGCCGGGCTCGTGCGCTGGATCTATCGACGCAGTGATCTGTTGCTGGTGCAGTCACCCGGTTTTGTGCCGTTGGTGGCGGCGATGGCCGATGGCACGCCGGTGGAATATCACCCCAACCCCGGCGAACTGGCATTTCAGAAGCCAATCGAAGGGCCCCCTGCGTTGACGCTGATGCCCGGTTTCAACGTGGTGTTCGCGGGCAACCTCGGTAGCGTGCAGGCGCTCGACACGGTGCTGGCGGCGGCGCAGCAGCTGAGTGACCTGCCTTCGGTGCGGATCGTGCTGGTCGGCAGTGGGAGCCGCGGCGATTGGGTGCAGCAGCGGGTTCGGGAACTGGGCCTGAAGAATGTGCAGATGCCGGGACGATTTGCGCCCGAAGACATGCCGGGCATCCTGGCGCAGGCTTCGGCGCTGCTGGTCAGCCTCGTGCGCAGCCCGATCATGAGCCAGACCGTGCCGAGCAAAATACAGGCCTACCTGGCCGCTGGCAAGCCGATCATTGCGTCGTTGGATGGCGAAGGCGCGCGGGTGGTGCAGGAAGCCGGTGCCGGTCTGGGTTGCGCCGCCGAAGACGCGGATGCACTGGCCAGTGCCGTGCGTGCGCTGCACGCCATGATGCCGGACCGGCTGCAACAGATGGGCACGGCGGGCCGCCACTACTATGAACAGAACTTCGAACCCGGCGCACTCGCGCGCCGACTGAAACAGCGCTTCGAGCAACTCGTTGCAGAGCGCCGTCCAATGGGCAGAACCAAGAACGCGAAGGAAGTGAAATCCCCCCATGGATGAGATCAACACCAGGGTACTGGTACTCGGCGCCTCTGGGATGCTGGGCAATGCGGTCCTGCGCTGCTTTGCCGACAGCCCGGGCCATGAAGTCATCGGCTCGGCACGCAATGCCAGCGTATTGAGCCTGCTGCCGCCATCGCTGCGCAATTCGGTGATTAGCGGCATCGACGTCGAAAACCCGGACGGAATCTCGCGCCTGTTCGCGCAAGCGAAGCCCCATGTGGTGATCAATTGCATCGGTCTGGTCAAGCAACTCGCGGAGGCCGACGATCCTCTCTCGGCGATACCGGTCAATGCGCTGCTGCCGCACCGCCTCGCACGGCTTTGCCAGGTGGCCAGCGCGCGCTTCATCCACATCAGCACCGATTGCGTTTTCACCGGAACGAAAGGGATGTACCGAGAGGTCGATCCGCCTGACGCACAGGACATGTACGGACGGAGCAAACACCTCGGCGAGGTGGACGAGCCGAACGCGATCACATTGCGCACGTCGATCATCGGCCACGAACTGGCAGGCGCTCACGGCCTGATCGGCTGGTTTCTGGCGCAGAAGGAAGGCGTGCGCGGTTTCACGCGCGCGGTGTTTTCGGGCCTGCCCACTGTGGAACTTGCCCGGGTGATTCGAGACCACGTGCTGCCCCGGCCCGAACTGCGTGGCCTGTACCATGTTTCGGCTGAATCGATTTCAAAGTACGAGTTGTTGCGGCTGGTGGCGCAGGCCTACGGCAAGAGCACCGCCATCACCGCGGACGACCGGCTGGTGATCGACCGTTCGCTCGACTCAACGCGGTTTCGAGCAGCAACCGGATACGCACCGCCCGAGTGGCCCGCGCTGATTCGTGCGATGCACGACTTCGGTTGAAGCGACAGCAGCACACCGGAACGCGAAGGACCCAGGATGTTCAAAGACAAGACCCTGCTCATCACCGGCGGCACCGGCTCGTTCGGCCACGCCGTGCTCGACTACTTTCTGCATTCCGACTTCGCCGAGATTCGTGTCTTCAGCCGCGACGAGAAGAAGCAGGAGGACATGCGCCTCGCCTTCAAGAACGACAAGCTCAAGTTCTACATCGGCGACGTGCGCGATTACGACAGCGTGCACGACGCCCTGCGGCGCGTCGACTACGTGTTCCATGCGGCCGCGCTGAAGCAGGTTCCGTCGTGCGAGTTCTATCCGATGGAGGCGGTGCGCACGAACGTGCTCGGTGCCGAGAACGTGATGCGGGCCGCCATTGCCAACGGCGTGCGGCGCTGTGTGGTGTTGAGCACCGACAAGGCGGTCTACCCGATCAACGCGATGGGCATGTCCAAGGCGATGATGGAGAAGGTGATGGTCGCCAAGGCGCGCTTGTGCGACGCCGACAAGACGGTGTTGTGCGCCACCCGCTATGGCAATGTGATGGCCTCGCGCGGCTCGGTGATTCCGCTGTTCCTGGGGCAGTTGCAGGCCGGTTTGCCATTGACCATCACCGACCCCTCAATGACACGATTCCTCATGTCGCTGGAAGAATCGGTGGCGCTGGTCTTGTACGCGTTCGAACACGCTAGGCCGGGCGACATCTTCGTGCAGAAGGCGCCGGCCTCGACGGTAGGAGACCTGGCGCAGGCGCTGCGCGAACTGCTCAAGCGCGACAACCCGATCAAGGTGATCGGCACGCGCCACGGCGAGAAGCTCTACGAATCGCTGGTGTCGCGCGAGGAGATGGCGCGCGCCGATGACCTGGGCGGCTATTACCGCATCCCCGCCGATTCGCGCGACCTGAACTACGACAAGTACTTCGTCGAAGGTGAAACGCAGATCTCGAAAGCAGACGACTACACCTCGCACAACACGCGCCAGCTGGATGTCGAGCAAGTCAAGCAGGTGCTGATGCGGCTGGCCGTCGTTCGCGAGGCCATTCATGCTTAAGGTGATGACGATCGTCGGCACGCGGCCGGAGATCATCCGCCTGTCACGCGTGATCGACAAACTGGACCGCCATTGCAGCCACGTGCTGGTGCACACCGGGCAGAACTACGACCACGAACTGAACGAAGTGTTCTTCGACGAGCTTGGCATCCGCCGGCCCGACCATTTTCTGGAGGCCGCCGGCGACAGCCCCGCCCAGACCATCGGCAAGGTCATCATCGCCGCCGACAAGGTGCTGGAGCAGCACCAGCCCGGCGCCCTGCTGCTGCTGGGCGACACCAACAGCGCGCTGGCCGCGATTGCCGCCAAGCGCCGCAAGGTGCCGATCTTCCACATGGAGGCAGGCAACCGTTGTTTTGATTTCCGCGTGCCGGAAGAGATCAACCGGCGCATCGTCGACCACATCGCCGACATCAACCTGACCTACAGCCAGATCGCGCGCGAGTACCTGCTGCGCGAGGGCTTGCCGCCCGACCAGGTGATCTGCACCGGCAGCCCGATGCGCGAGGTGCTGGATCACTACCGCGCTGGCATCGAGGCCTCGGATGTACTGACGCGCCTGGGCCTGACCGAACAACGCTACTTCGTCGTCAGTTCGCACCGCGAAGAGAACGTCGATTCGCCGGCCAACCTGCAACGGCTGTTCGACATCCTGAACATGCTGGCGCAGCGCCACGGCGACCCGGTGATCGTCTCGACGCACCCGCGCACCCGCAAGCGCATGGAAGCGCTGGGCCTGCAAGCCGATGCGCGGGTGCAGTTCTGCAAGCCGTTCGGCTTTCTCGACTACGTGCAGTTGCAGCGCAACGCCCGGGCCGTGCTGTCGGACAGCGGCACGATCACCGAGGAGTCGTCGATCCTCAACTTCCCGGCGCTCAACCTTCGCGAGGTTCACGAGCGACCCGAAGGCTTCGAGGAAGCTGCGGTGATGATGGTGGGACTGGATGTCGGGCGCGTCGAGCAGGGCCTGGCGGTGCTGCAGCAACAGCCGCGCGGCGATTCGCGCCTCTTGCAAATGGTGAACGACTACCGCGCCGACAACGTGTCGGACAAGGTGCTGCGAATCATCCTGAGTTATGCCGAGTTCGTGCAACGGCGCGTGTGGCACCGGGCCTGAGATCGACGTCGCGCATGCTCACCCTGGTCACCGGCCCTTCCGGCTTCGTGGGCACCGGCCTGATCCAACACCTGCTGCGCGACCCTGCGCAACAGGTCGTGGCAGCGTGCCGAACCCCACCGGCGCGCCACCTGGAACGTGTCAACGCCATTCAAGTCGGCGATCTGGCAGCGCACACCGACTGGCGCGCGGCCCTCGCCGGTGTCGACACGGTCGTGCACCTGGCCGCCCGGGTCCACGTGATGCACGACACCGCAGACGAACCGCTGGCGGCGTTCCGGCAGGTCAACGTCGAGGGCAGCTTGCGGCTCGGCTCGCAAGCCGCGGCGGCCGGCGTGCGCCGCTTTGTCTACGTCAGCTCGATCAAGGTGAACGGCGAAGCCACCCTTTCCGGCCGGCCGTTTCGGGCCGACGATGAGCCCCGTCCACACGACCCTTATGGCGTCAGCAAGCACGAGGCCGAGTTGGGCCTGCGGCAGCTCGCCGCCGCCACCGGCATGGAGCTTGTTGTGGTGCGCCCGCCGCTGGTGTACGGCCCCGGCGTGCGCGCCAACTTTCGCAGCATGATGGGTTGGCTGAAGCGCGGCATCCCGCTGCCCTTTGGCGCCATCGACAACCGCCGCAGCCTGGTGGCGCTGGACAACCTGTGCGACCTGCTTGTCACCTGCGCCCGCCACCCGGCCGCCCCCGGGCAAACCTTCCTGGCCAGCGACGGCGAAGACGTCTCGACCACCCAGTTGCTGCAACGCCTGGGCCAGGCACTGGGGCGCACCGCCCGGCTGCTGCCGCTGCCTCCGGCGTTGCTGCGCGCCGCGTTCGCTGCGCTCGGCCAGGCCGACGTGTCTCAGCGCCTGTTCAGTTCGCTGCAGGTCGACATGGCAGCCACGCGCGAACGTCTGGGCTGGCAGCCGCCGATCAGCCTGGACGAAGGCCTGCGGCGGGCGGCGGTCGCTTTCCTCGCTGAGTCGGGGCGCTGAGCGGATTCGTCGCCTCCGGTCCCACCACGCCGCATGTTCTCCGCCTTGCAGAGTCCCCTCTTGCTCGCCGCCCTGCTCGCGCCGGTCGGCCTGCTGGCCGGCTGGTGGCTGACCGCGCGCATGCGCCGTTATGCCCTGGCGGCACAACTGCTCGATCACCCGAACGAACGCAGTTCGCACACGGTGCCGACACCGCGCGGCGGCGGGGTGGCCATCGTCGTGTCGTTCTGTGGGTTGGTGATCGCGCTGGGCGCCGCAGGCTCACTGTCTGCGCCATGGCTT
>JANORB010000041.1:0-3125 GCA_031415135.1 Methylibium sp. | reverse complement strand
TCAGACTGCGCCGAAAAACCGAAGGTCACGGTGGACATGTCGCCGTTGTGCGCCGCGCCGCTCATGAAGGGCACGAACAGCAGGTTGGTCAGCACGTATTCGAACGAGAAGCTCACCGCGGTGAGGAACTCGAACGGACCGCCGGTGTAGGCATCTTCAAAGAATGATTTCGGCACCGACAGGTACCACACGTTGTCGAACCAGTGGTTCGCGCTGTGCATGCCGTTGAAGTATTTGTTGTAGTGCGAGATCGCGTGCGTCTCGGTCTGGAAGTGGCGCAACTCGTCGATCGACTGCAACTGCGCCGCGACCCGCGCGCCGGCCCCGGTGAACTGGCGCCCGGCATGCGCGAAGCCGCGGTGCGCGTAGTACTCGAGCGGCGTGACGCCTTGAATGAAGATCTTCAGCGCGTTGACGTAACGCGCATCGGTCACGTTCAGGTGGCCGTTGTTCTGCGCGAACGCGTCGATCACCGCGTAGAGTTTTTTCTCCTTCTCGCCCTGGTACTTCCAGTAGGCGTCCATCGTCAGCCGGAACGGGTCTTCCCACTTGTCCCAGTCGTGGATCTTGATGCCTTCGTACTTGTCGTACGGGAACACTTTTTCCATCGGCTGATAGGTGGTGTCCCAGGCCAGGCCGCGCGTCATCGCGGCATAGCGGTCTTTCAGGCCCAGTTTTTTCTTGATCACTCGGGTGTCCATGGGGGCTCCTAGGCAAGGCCGACCGCTTCGCGGTCGCTGATGGGGAAATAGGCTCGGTGCAGGATCAAAGGGTCGGCGCGCAGTTTGTCGGGGCCGCCGTCGTACGACACATGACCGCGCGACAACACATAAACATGGTCGGCCAGCCCCAATGCGAGCTGCGTGAACTGCTCGATCAGCAGCAGGCCGATGCCGCCCGCCGCGATGCGCCGGATCACCGGCACCAGGCGCGCGACGATCATCGGCGCCAACCCGAACGACAGCTCGTCGACGATGAGGAACCTGGGCGCCACGACCAGCGCCTGTGCGAGCGCCACCATTTGTTGCTGGCCGCCCGACAAGTCGCTGGCCGTCTGCGCCAGCCTGTCTTTGAGTTCCGGGAACAGCTCCAGCGTGCGCTGCATCGCGGCGTCGAGTTCGCCGCGCGACAACTCGCTGCCGGCCACGCGCAGGTTGTCGCGCACCGTCAGCTCGCGCAACACCTGGTGGCCCTCGGGCACCGTGGCCACACCGAGGCGCCGAATCTCGTCCGGCTCCATGCCCTTGAGATCGACGCCGTCGAGCAAGATCTTGCCGAAAGCCGGCTCGACCACACCGGCAATGCCGAGCACGGTGCTGGTCTTGCCGGCGCCGTTGGGCCCCATCAGCGCGGTGATCGCGCCCTGCGCCACACGCAACTGGATGCCGTGCACCACGGCCTTGGTGCCGCGCACCATCACCAGGTTGTCGACCTGCAGCGGTGCGCTGATCGTCATGCTGTGACCTCTTCGAATTCGCCCAGGTAGGCGCGCCGAACCTGCGGGTCTTGCAGCACGCTGGCGGTCGGGCCCAAGGCCAGCAGCCGGCCGAAGTCGAGCACCATCGTTGCTTCGCAGCAGGCCGAGATCAGCGCCACGTCGTGGTCGATCAGGAACACCTGCGCGCCGCAAAACGCGGGGATGCCGCGAATCACTTGTTCCAGGTGCGTCG
Organism: Methylibium sp.; assembly: GCA_031415135.1. Classification (GTDB taxonomy): domain Bacteria; phylum Pseudomonadota; class Gammaproteobacteria; order Burkholderiales; family Burkholderiaceae_C; genus LGRD01. Next base: position 1,455 of record JANORB010000041.1, on the reverse strand, counting down.
ACTCGGTCTCGGACATGCCGGCGCCGGGCTCGTCGAGCATCACCAGACCGGGCCGGCCGATCAGCGCCTTGGCGATCTCGGCCAGGTGGCGCTCTTGCGTCGACAGGTCGCTGCCGCGGCGGTGGGTGCGGCGCGTGAGGCCCACGTAGGCGATCGCGCCGGCGACCGCGGCTTTGGCGTCCGTCGCTTGCGCGAAGCCGGCGTGGTCGGCAACCGCTTCGACGTTTTGCCACAAGGTCAGGTCGTCGGCGATCTGGTCGGTTTGAAAAGTGCGGCGCAGGCCGAGCCGCCGCGCGCGCTCGTGCGGCGCGATGCCGGACAGCGTTTGGCCGTTGACACGCACCGTCCCGCCCTTCGGCGTGACGAAGCCCGACAGCACATTCAGCAGCGTGGTCTTGCCCGCACCGTTCGGGCCGATCAGGCCGACGATGGGTTTGTCCAGCGTGACGGTCAGGCCGTCGATCGGCTTGACGCCGCCGAACTGCACCGTGAGGTCGTTGATTTCGATCATCGGGTCACCATCACGTCAGCATCACGTCAGCGATACGCCGCAAACGGCTTGGGGAAACGACGGTCGATGCGCTGGCGCAGCGGCAGCACATGCGGGTACAGCGCGACTTCCAGGCCCGCCTTGGCCGCCATCGCGAGCCACACGATGCCCAGCCCCACGGCGTAGCGCACATCGAACACGCCCCACGCGACCCAGGCGACGAACAGGCCGATGAAGAGCCAGTTCAGCGCGCGCTTCAGCAGGCGGTGATCGGGTGTCCAGCCGCGGCCTTCGAACCAGCGCGCGATGCGCAGCGAGGCTGCGGCTTCGAAGTTTTCAACACGGTCTTGCAGCGGCTTGCCGAAAAATCCCAGCAGCATCCAGCACACGCCGGGAATGGCGATGCGAAACAGCAGCGCGATCAACGCAATGAACAATGCGCCGGCAAAACCCGCCAGCCCTGCGGCTGAAAATACGAGTGCCAGCGCGACCGCGATCAGGCCCCAGCTGGCGGCGCCCTCGACGATGCGGCTGACACGCACGAACTTGTAGAAGTCGGCCAGCTGCCCGGCCAGGCCCTTGCGGCCCTGGATCAACGAGACCAGCAGCGCGAAGCCGAAGAACACATTGGCCAGGTTGCCATCGACACCGTGGTCGTTCAACAGGGCCGGCAGCGCGCGCATCAACAAGCCCGCGAACACCGCTCCCATCCAGTGGTAGGCGCCGCCGACCACGGTGAGCGCGTACAACAGGATCGACTGGCTGGTGTGGAAGCCGGTGTTGTCGAGCTGGCCGTTGAGCCCGGCGATCAGGCCGCCGGCCAGGCCGGCGAGAAAGCCGCCGAACGCAAACGCCCAGGCCTTGTAGCGCAGCACGCTCACCCCTGCGGCGGTGGCCGCAGCTTCGCTCTTGCGGATCAGCGCCCAGGCGCGGCCGGGCATGGACGCGCGCTGCCATTCGACCGC
>JANORB010000040.1:0-11959 GCA_031415135.1 Methylibium sp. | reverse complement strand
CAGGTAGTCCTTGCCGTAGTCGTCGTTCTGGTACAGCACGCCGATCTTGGCGTTGGGCTTGTTTTCCAGAATGTGGGCGGCGTAGATCTTGGCCTCGGACTGGTAGTTGGGCTGCCAGCCCATGGTGTACGGAAAGTTCTTCGGGTCGCCCCATTTGGTGGCGCCGGTGGCCACGAACAGGTGCGGCACCTTCTTGGTGTTCATGTACTTGTGGATCGCCGAGTTGGACGGTGTGCCCAGCGCGTTGAAGACCAGCAGCACCTCGTCTTCTTCGACCAGCTTGCGCACCACTTCCACGGTCTTGGCCGGGTTGTAGCCGTCGTCCAGCGTGATGAACTTGATCTTGCGGCCCTTGATGCCGCCGTCGGCGTTGACCTTGTCGAAGTAGGCGCCGATGGCCTTGCCGATGGCGCCGTAGGCCGACGCCGGGCCGGAATACGGGCCGGCGTGGCCGACCTTGATTTCCTTGTCGTCGGCGCCCGGGTCGTATTTTTTCTGCGCCATTGCGGAGCTGGTTGCAAGCGCCATGGCCAGGCTGACGAGCGCAAGACTGACGGGTCTGAGATTCATGATTCACACCTTCCTTGAAACGGGTCCCACAGGTTCACTCAAAACGGCGCGCGCCACGGCGGGTTGTCGGGGCGAACCCGAACCGCCGCTGCGCCGCCGCGCCCACACACGGCGCACCATGCCCATCACGCCGGCGGGCATCAGGTACATCAGTGCGATCATGAACACGCCGTAGATGGCGGCCGGCGCCGACTTGGACAGCGCATCAGAAATGTTGGGCACGAACTGGATGAAGATGGCGCCGAAGATCGCTCCGGGGATCGACGCCAGCCCGCCCACCACCACGCCCACCAGCAAGAAGATGGACAACTGCACCGTGAAGCTGTCGGGCGAGACGAACGCCACCACGATGGCGCCGAGCGCACCCGCCACACCGGTGAAGGCGGCCGACACCCCGAAGGTCAGCGACTTGAACACGGCCAGGTTGATGCCCATCGCGGTGGCGGCGATCGGGTGGTCGCGCACGGCCACCAGCGCCCGGCCGACCCGCCCGCGCAGCAGGTTCCAGGCCAGCAGGAACATCAGCGCGGCAACCATCAGGGTGAAGAAGTACAGCCAGCGGTCGGGGCTGAGCGGCTGGCCGAACAGGCTGAACGAAAACGGCGCCTCGGGCTTGCTCAGCACGATGCCCTGCACCCCACCGGTCAAACCCTCGATGCGCTTGTACTTCAGCAGTTGCGGCACCGCCAGCGCCAGCGCAAAGGTGGCCAGCGCGAGGTAGTGCCCGGCCAGGCGCAGTGCCGGGAAGCCCACCACGAAGCCGAACCCAAAACACACCACGCCGGCCACCGGCAGCGTGGCCCAGTACGGCACACCCAACCTGTCCATCAGGATCGCCGCAGTGTAGGCACCGAAGGCGTAGAACGCGCCATGGCCGAGCGAGATCTGGCCGTTGAAGCCGGTCAGGATGTTCAGGCCCAGGATGGCGATGGCGTAGACCAGCACCAGGTTGAACTGGAACACGCGGTAGTTCTTGACCAGGAACGGCAGCACCAGCAACACCACCAGCAGCAGCGCGCTCCAGATCAACACCCACTTGCGATCGAGCGACGGTTTCATACGCGAGTCACCACCGTCTTGCCGAACAGGCCGTCGGGTTTGAGCGTCAAGGTCAGCACGATCAGCACCAGCGCCACGGTCAGCTTGAGTTCGGTGCCGATCACATAAGCGCCGAGCAGGTTTTCGAGCACGCCGACGACGAAGCCGCCGATCACCGCGCCGAGCGGGTTGTCGATGCCGCCCAGCAGCGCCGCCGCAAAACCGTACAGCAGGATGCCGGCCATCATGTTCGGGTCGAGAAAGACCACCGGCGCCACCATCATGCCGGCGACCGCGCCGATGGCCGCGGCCAGGCCCCAGCCGAGTGCCAGCATCCACGACACGCGGATGCCCACCAGGCGCGCCGATTCGGGGTTCTGCGCCGCCGCGCGCATGGCCAGGCCGATGGGCGTGAAGCGAAAAAAGGCGTACAGCGCCGCCAGCACCGCCAGCATCACCGCCACCGAGCCCAGGTCGTGCGCGGAGAAGAACTTCGTGGCAAGCGCCGAGTCCTTGGGGAACGGGCTCGGGAACGACTTGATGGTGTGCTCGAAGATCCAGCCCGACAGCGCGTTGAAGATCAGCACCAGTCCGATGAAGACGATCACATTGGTCAGCACCGGCGCCTTTTCGACCGGCCGCAGGATCAGCCGCTGGATGATCAGCCCACCCGCGAACGACACGCCGATCGTGAACAGGAACGCGCCCCAGTAAGGCCACCCCGCCTGGATCAGCGCCCAGGCGATGAAGGTGCTGAACGTGGCCATCTCGCCCTGGGCGAAATTGATGTGGTGGGTGGCCTGGTAGATCATCACCAGCGCCAGCGCCACCGAGCCGTAGATGACGCCGCTGGCCAGGCCGGAGAAGACTTGATGCAGGAAGGCTTCCATGGTGATTTCGGGTCAGCGGCCTGTGTCAATAGCCCAGGTACGCACGGCGCACCGATTCATCGTTCTTGATCAGCGCGCTGGGCCCCGACAACGCCACGCGCCCGGTCTCCAGCAGGTAGGCGTGGTCGGCCAGGTCGAGCGCCAGGCTGGCGTTTTGCTCGACCAGCAGCATGCTCACCTTGTCTTCGATGTTGATGCTGCGCATGATGCGAAAGATCTCGGCCACGATCAGCGGCGCCAGGCCGAACGAGGGCTCGTCCAGCAGCAGCAGCTTGGGGCGCAGCATCAGCGCGCGGCTGATGGCCAGCATCTGCTGCTCGCCGCCCGACAAGGTGCCCGCCTGCTGGTGGCGGCGCTCCTTCAGGATGGGGAAGCGGGTGAATGCCTTGTCCATGTCGTGGACCAACCCGGCCCGGTCGCGCCGCACATAGCCACCCAGGCGCAGGTTCTCTTCGACCGACAGCGCGGCGAAGGTGCCGCGCCCGTCGGGTACATGCGCCACGCCGACGCGCACCACGTTTTCGGTCGCCTGCCCCACGAGTTGCCTGCCTTCGAACAGGATGCTGCCGGTGGTGCGCACGGTCTGGCAGATGGCCCGCAGCGTGGTGGTCTTGCCGGCGCCGTTGGCGCCCAGGATGGCCGTGATGTGGCCAGCCGCCAGCGAAAAGTCGAGCTCGCACAGCGCGCGTGTGGCGCCGTAGAACGCACTCAGCTTGCTCACCTGCAGCAGCGTGGTGGACGACGCTTTCGCGGCCACCGGCGGGCCCGCGCCGCGCTGCGCCGGCAACGTGGTCTCAAGCATCGGCGGGCGCCCCCAGGTAGGCTTCGATCACCTCGGGGTGGTTCTGAATTTCAGCCGGGCTGCCCTCGGCGATCTTGCGGCCGAAGTTCAGCGCCACGATGTGGTCCGACACGTTCATCACCAGGCTCATGTGGTGTTCGACCAGCAGCACGGTGATGTTCAGGCGGTCGCGGATGTCGCGGATCAGGCGCGCCAGTTCGTCGAGTTCTTCGTGGTTCAGGCCGGCGGCGGGTTCGTCCAGCAGCAGCAGCTTGGGGTCGGCGGCCAGCGCCCGGCCGAGTTCGACGCGCTTTTGGGTGGCGAACGGCAGGTCGCCCACCAAACGGTGCTCGAACTCGGTCAGCCCCAGGTAGTCAAGGATTTCTTCGGCGCGCCGGCGCAGGCGGCGCTCTTCGCCCGACACGCGGGGCAGCCGCAGCGCGCTGGAGATGAAGCCCGACGACGAGCGCGAATGCGCGCCGACCATCACGTTCTCGCGCACCGGCAGGGTCTTGAACATGGCCAGGTTCTGGAACGTGCGACCCATGCCGAGGCCGGCCACCCGATGCGTGGGCATCGCAGTGATGGAGCGGCCTTCGAACAGGATGTCGCCGGCCTGGTACTGGTAGAGCCGGCTCAGGCAGTTGAACAGCGTCGTCTTGCCGGCGCCGTTGGGGCCGATCAGGCCGCACACATCACCGCGTGCCACGTCGAAGCTCACCTCATCGAGTGCCACGATGCCGCCGAAGCGAACCGTCACACCGCGAACGCTGAGCAGCGCATCGACGAGTTCTGCCATGGGTCTCCGAGAAGAAAGTTGGAAGGCGCCGGATTGTGCCTGCGGCTGCGGCCGCCCAAGGGCAGGTCGAATCGGTTATAGGCGGTCGGGCGTTGTTCTGGCAATCGGCGCTTGCACTATCTCCCGCACCCAGTATTCCGGCGCAGAGGTTTCGGAACATCATGAAAGCGACGGATTCGGCCCGAGGGCAAGGCGCAAACCACAGCAATACCCAAAGGTATTGCGAGGATTTGCAACGCCGCCATCGGGTCGAAGACGCGCTTTCATGTTTCGAAATCTCTGGGTCGGAGTACTAGCGCCCGCGGGTGCGCGACTCGTGCTGGGCCAGATGCCCCAGCGGCAAGGCGCCGCCGGCCTTGACCTCGCCGAGCGAAAAACGGGTGTGCAGGTCTTTCACATTCGGCAGCTTGAGCAGCGTCTGCAGCGCGATGCGGGAGAACGCGTCAAGGTCGGTGGCCAGCATCTGCAGCTCGAACGTGCCGGAGCCCGAGATGTAGTGGCACGAGGTCACTTCGGGAATGCGCCGGATCGCGTTTTCGAGTTCAGTCGTCGCCGTCGCCGTGTTGCGCTCGGCGTCGACACGCACAAAGGCCAGCACGCCCAGGCCGATGCGGCGCCGGTCGATCTCGGCGCGGTAGCCGGTGATGTAGCGCTGCTCTTCCAGCCACTTGACGCGCCGCCACGTGGGGGCCGCCGACAGGCCGATGCGCGTGGCGAGTTCGGCGTTGCTCAGGCGCGCGTCGGTCTGCAACTCGCGCAGGATGGCGATGTCGTAGCGGTCGAGCTCGGCGCCGTGGGGCTCGGCTGGCTCGGTCGGCGGCATGCTGGTTGTCCCTGAACTCGGCTTCTTGAGCGACATGGGTTCTCCCAGAGCCTGAATGGCGCAAGATTATTGCTGCATGGCCGCCGAATCGGGCGGAGAAAGAAAAGACTTCCGGGCCCCGAATCTCTAAACTTCGATCTCGCGTGACGGCCCCGAGGTGCTGGCGCGTCCCACCAATCGCTGGAGATCCACACGATGAATGCGCCGCTGCCCGAGTCGATCCGCAAGGCCCTTGAGACGGTCACGATCGACGACAAGTATTCGCTCGAGAACGGCCGCGCTTTTATGAGCGGCGTGCAGGCGCTGGTGCGCTTGCCGATGCTGCAAAAAAAGCGCGACGGCATGAACGGCCTGAACACTGCGGCCTTCATCAGCGGCTACCGCGGCTCGCCGCTGGGCGGCTACGACCAGGCGCTGTGGCAGGCGCAAAAACACCTGGCGGCCCAGAACATCGTGTTCCAGCCGGGCGTCAACGAAGAGCTGGCGGCCACCGCGGTGTGGGGCTCGCAGCAGCTCGACCTGTACCCTGCGTCAAAAAAATTCGACGGCGTGTTCGGCATCTGGTATGGCAAGGGCCCCGGCGTGGACCGCTGCTCCGATGTGTTCAAGCATGCCAACATGGCCGGCACCAGCAAACACGGCGGCGTGATCGCGATTGCGGGTGACGACCACATTGCCAAGAGCAGCACCGCGGCGCACCAGAGCGACCACATCTTCAAGGCCTGCGGGCTGCCGGTGTTCTTTCCGAGCGACGTGCAGGGCATTCTTGACATGGGCCTGCACGCCTTGGCGCTGAGCCGCTTTGCCGGTGTGTGGTCGGGCATGAAGACGATCCAGGAAGTCGTCGAATCGTCGAGCAGCGTGTTTGTCGATCCGGACCGTGTCGACATCGTGCTGCCCGAGGACTTCGTGATGCCGCCGGGTGGTGTGCACATTCGCTGGCCCGACGCCGCGCTCGAGCAGGAAGCGCGCCTCTTTGACTACAAATGGTATGCGGCACTGGCCTACGTGCGCGCCAACAAGCTCAATCACAACGTCATCGCCACCGCGAGCGACCGCTTCGGCATCATCGCCAGCGGCAAGGCCTACAACGACACGCGCCAGGCGCTGGTCGACCTGGGGCTGGACGACGCCAGCTGCCGGCGCCTGGGCGTGCGGCTGCACAAGGTCAACGTGGTGTGGCCGCTGGAGGCCACCATCACGCGCGACTTTGCGCAAGGCCTGCAGGAGATCCTGGTGGTCGAAGAAAAGCGCCAGGTCATCGAATACCAGTTGAAGGAAGAGCTTTACAACTGGCGCCCCGATGTGCGGCCCAACGTGCTGGGCAAGTTCGATGAGGTCGAGGGCGACCAGAGCGGCGGCGAGTGGTCGCAGCCCAACCCGGGTGCCAACTGGCTGCTGCGCGCGCAGGCTGATTTGACGCCGGCCATCATCGCCAAGGCGATTGCCAAGCGGCTGAAAAAGCTCGGTGTGGACAGCGATACGGCCGCCCGCATGGACGCGCGCATTGCGCTGATCGAAGCCAAGGAGCGCAGCCTTGTGGCGCCGGCCCTCACCCCGGCCCTCTCCCAGGGGGAGAGGGAGAAGACGGGCGCAGCCGCGGGGGCGGCGGCGCAGTCTATGGACCGCACACCGTTCTTCTGCAGCGGCTGCCCGCACAACACCTCCACGCGCGTGCCCGAAGGCTCGCGCGCGGTGGCCGGCATCGGCTGCCACTTCATGGCGGTGTGGATGGACCGCAGCACCGTCACCTTCAGCCAGATGGGCGGCGAGGGGGTGTCGTGGGTCGGGCAATCGGCCTTCACGACCGACAAGCACATCTTCGCCAACCTGGGCGACGGCACCTACTACCACTCGGGCCTGCTCGCGGTGCGCCAGAGCATTGCGGCCAAGGTGAACATCACTTACAAGATTTTGTTCAACGACGCGGTGGCGATGACTGGCGGGCAGCCGGTGGACGGCACCTTGCGTGTGCCCGAGATGGCGCGCGAGCTCGACGCCGAAGGCGCCAAGCGCATCGTCATCGTCACCGACGAGCCGGAAAAGTACGACGAGATGAAGAGCCGCCTGCCAGCCGGCGTGCCCGTGCGCCACCGCGACGAACTCGATGCCGTCCAGAAGGAACTGCGCGAGGTCGAAGGCTGCACCATCATCATCTACGACCAGACCTGCGCGACCGAGAAGCGCCGCCGCCGCAAGCGCGGAACCATGGTCGAGCCGGCCAAGCGCGTCGTCATCAACGAGCTGGTGTGCGAGGGCTGCGGCGACTGTTCGGTGCAGAGCAACTGCTTGAGCGTGGAGCCGGTCGAGACCGAATTCGGCCGCAAGCGGCGCATCAACCAGAACACCTGCAACAAGGACTATTCGTGCGTGAAGGGCTTCTGCCCGAGCTTCGTCACCGTCGAAGGCGGGCAGATGAAGAGCGCCAAGAAGGCCAGCAAGGAGCGGCCGAATCCGTTCAGCCTGCCCGCACTGCCCGAGCCCGCACTGCCCTTGGCAGAAAAGCCCTGGGGCGTGGTGGTGGGCGGCGTGGGCGGCACCGGCGTGATCACGATCGGCCAGTTGCTGGGCATGGCGGCGCACCTCGAAGGCAAGGGCATCGTCACGCAAGACGCCGGTGGCCTGGCGCAAAAGGGCGGCGCGACCTGGAGCCACATCCAGATCGCCAACCGGATGGACGCGATCAACACCACCAAGGTCGGCACGGCAGAGGCCGACCTGGTGATCGGCTGCGACCCGATCGTCACCGCCAACAAGGCCACGCTGGCGGTGATGCGTGAGGGCCGCACCTATGTGGCGATGAACACGCACGGCACGCCGACAGCGGCGTTCGTCAGCAACCCGAACTGGCAGTTTCCGTCGGCCAATTGCGATGCGGTCATCGTCGCGGCGGTCGGCGCCGAGCACATCGGCGCGGTGGATGCCGACCAACTGGCCGTGCAACTGGTCGGCGATTCGCTTTACACCAACCCACTGCTGCTGGGCTTTGCATGGCAGAAGGGCCGCGTGCCGCTGAGCCTGCCGGCGTTGATGCGTGCGATAGAACTCAACGGCGTGCAGGTCGACAACAACAAGGCCGCGTTTGAATGGGGCCGGCGTGCGGCGCACGACCTGGCTTCAGTACAAGCCTTGCTGAAGCCCGCGCAGGTGATCGAGTTCGTCAAGCGCGGCGGTGGCAACGTCGACGAGATGGTCGCCAAGCGCGTCGAGTTCCTCTCCGGCTACCAGGATGCCGCCTACGCCGCCACCTACAAGACCTTCGTCGACAAGGTGCGCTCGGCCGAAGCGCCGCTTGGCACCACCAAGCTCACCGAAGCCGTGGCGCGCTACCTGTTCAAGCTGATGGCCTACAAGGACGAGTACGAGGTGGCTAGGCTGCACACCGACACCGCCTTCCTCGACAAGATCGCAACACAATTCGAAGGCGACTACAAGCTCCACTACCACCTGGCCCCACCGCTGACGGCGAAGAAGAACGACAAGGGCGAACTGGTCAAGCAACCGTTTGGCCCGTGGATGCTGACGGCCTTCAAGCTGCTGGCGAAGATGAAGGGCCTGCGCGGCGGGGCGCTCGACGTGTTCGGCAAGACCGAAGAACGCAGAACAGAGCGCGCGCTGATCGGCGAGTACCGCGACAGCATCGAGACGCTGCTCGTGTCACTGTCACCCGCCAACCTGAGCCTGGCCGTCGAGATCGCGCGGGTACCTGAAGACATTCGTGGCTACGGTCACGTGAAGGAGCGGCACCTGAAAGCGGCGCGGCCCAAGTGGGACAAGCTGATGGCCGATTGGCGCGCAGGCGGGCAGAAGCGGGCGGCTTGATCGCGCCAGTGTCATGGTACGGAGGTTGTCCTGACGAACGTGTACGAAGTCAATGGCATCACGCCGGACCAGCTACGTGACCTGATTGATGCCGCGCGCTCATCGATAAATCGGGTGGCTCACGACCTCGGTATTGCCAACACCATTTTTGAGAGCGACCGAGGCGAACGAGCTACGCTGAGCATGCTGGACACGCTGAAACGCGGACGCGCTGTGGAAGCAAGCGAACGGGCCTGAGTACATCCGATTCGCCGGGCTCTTCGCCTGCCCCAGCGCAGCCCTTGTCCTGTACGCGTATGGGCAGAGTTTCACCTTAACTACATTGTAGTTAGAATCTGCCCATGAGCGCACTTCGCTTCGAGTGGGATGAATGGAAGGCTGCCGCGAACCTCAAGAGGCATGGGGTGACCTTCGAGGAAGCCAGAACCGTCTTCGTCGATGAACGTGCCAAGTTGATCGACGACCCCGATCACTCGGAAGACGAAGACCGCTTTGTTCTTCTCGGGCTGAGCAGTGCACTTCGATTGCTGCTGGTCTGCCATTGCTACCGAGGCGAAGGCGGTGTCATTCGCATCATTTCCGCTCGAAAGGCTGCTCCCAGGGAATCAAGGTCATATCCATAGAGGTGCCATATGCGCAAGGAGTACGACTTTTCGGCTGCACGGAAGAATCCGTACGCGGCCCAACTCAAGAAGCAAATCACCATTCGGCTGGACGAAGAATCGATCACGTACTTCAAGGCCATTTCCGAAGACGTCGGCATCCCCTACCAGAGCCTGATCAATTTGTACCTGCGAGACTGCGCCGCTTCTCATCGCAAGCTCAATCTCAACTGGAAGTAGGCAGCGCTTTGCTTCGCGACCTGGGTTGTCGCCGTAGAGACAGGCTCGGGCCCGCGGCGTCCTACACTGATCGCCGGGTCACCACTCTGCTGAGGCAACGCGATGGGCGACACCGACAACCCGCTGGCCATGCTTCGCGCCATCAACGCCACCGCGCCGTTCAACCGCTGGTGCGGCATCGAGGTTGACAGCGCCACCGCCGGCAGCGCGCAGATCAGCCTGCCGTGGCGCGACGAGGTGGCGCAGTACTCGGGCTTCCTGCATGCGGGGCTGGTCGGAGCGTTGATCGACACCGCCTGCGGCTTTGCGGCGGCAACGGTGGTGGGGCGCGTGCTCGCGTCGCACTACTCGGTGAACTGCCTGCGGCCGGCGGTGGGGACATCGTTCATCGCGCGGGCGCGGGTGGTCAAGGCGGGCAAGTCGCAAGTGTTCACCGCGGCCGAGCTGTTCGCGGTGACCGACGGTGCGGAAACGCTGGTGGCTACCGGCGAGACCTTGTTGTCGGTGGTGCCGGTGGCCGCGCCGGCCTGACCCACTTGCCGGCCTGCGGCGGTTGAGCCCTCATGCCGTACCAGTTCTTTGCCGACGCGGTGCTGGTGCTGCACTTCGCGATCGTCGTGTTCGTTGTGGGCGGGTTGGTGCTCGTCGTCGCAGGCAATCTGCGCGGCTGGCGTTGGGTCAATGCGTGGTGGTTCCGACTGGCGCACCTCGCGGCCATTGCCATCGTTGTGGCGCAGGCGTGGCTGGACATCATCTGCCCACTCACGACGCTGGAGATGTGGCTGCGCGCGCAGGCGCGTGCCAGCACCTACAGCGGCAGCTTCATCGAACATTGGGTCGCCCGGCTGCTGTACTACGAAGGCCCACCGTGGGTGTTTGCTATGGTCTATTCAGTGTTTGCGCTGCTCGTGGTGGCCACGTGGTGGCGCTTCCCACCGAAGTCGAAGCGCCGGGCATCGCGATGACGCTTGCAAGCCAGCACTCCGTCAGGGCTGTGGATCTGGCAGCGCGCGCTGATCCCGCAAGCGCTGCAGCTCGCGCTCCAGCCGCCGCGCCGCCTGCACGCCCTGGTCCTCGAAGTTGACGTTGACCAAGGCGTGCAACTGGAAAGCCCGTTCGGTCAGCGCATCGATCTTCTGTGCCAGCTCGTTGATCTCGTCGTCGCTGTAGACGTAGTTGAAGCGCTCCGACGACGCCACCAGCCCCTTGGCCGCCCAGGTCTCCTGGTTGCGTCCGTGCAGGCGCACGACGGCCAGCTCGGGGTTCGTCACCTTCCACACGCCCTGCGCGTAGTTGCCGACGCCCTGCGGTTCGTCGACGACGACGTGCGCCACGCCCAACTCGCTCTCCCACGCGAGGGTGCGCTCAACGCGGTCCGCCGCAAACCACGTCTGGTTGCGAAACTCGACCGCGAGCAGGTGCCCGGCCATGCGCTCGACACAGTGCTCCACGTGCGCGCGCCACGCCGCGGTGTTGCTGACCCAGGGCGCAAACTGGAAGTGCGCCGCCTTGAGCTTGCCCGACTCCTTGAGCGGCGCGATGGCCTCGATGAAGCGCCGCCACAGCTCGTCGCGCAGCTCTTGCGGCACGTCGGCGTAGTAGTGGTTTTTCTTGGCCGGCGGCAGCGGTGGCATCCCCTTGGCGATGTCGGGCGGCAGTGATTGCGGCGGCGTCTGGTGGCCGGTGAGCAACCGAAAGGCCTTGATGTTGAAGACGAAGTCGGCCGGTGTGCGCTCTACCCACAGGCGCGCGTTGGCGGCCTGCGGCATCGCGAAGAAGCTGCTGTCGACCTCGACGATCGGGAACTGCAACGCGTAGTACGCCAGCCGCTTCTCCGCCGTGCCGTGGCCGCGTGGGTAGAAGCGCTTGGACCGGATCAACGACGGGTCGGCCCAGCTGCAGGTGCCGACCAGCACGTCGCTGCGACGTGCCGCCACCGGCGGCGGCGCAGGCGGAGCCTGCAGCGCGGGCTCGTCGGCATCGAACAGCCCTGGCTGCACCGGTGTGTTCCCCATCGTCGTCGGCTTCATTGCTTCACTGTAGGCGGCTGGATGAATATCCACAATTTATACTTGCCGTACCCAAATGGCAGCAATGATTTAGTCGCCGTCTTCACCGCCAGGGTCGCTAATTCCATCTTCGATGCGAAGCTGAATCGCCCTTGGCGTACAAATCTTCAGGCGATGCCCGGCCACATTCCCGTCGAGCGTTAACAACCCGCCCGGGTTGCTTCCTTGGCGCGCGCCGTCGAATGTGTGGAACTCGGTAGCCGAGTAGTGAATGGCGCTTGCAAGATGAATCGCGTCTGGTGTTCGGACGTTCTTGAGGACGTCCTTCTTCTTCGTCGCCCGTTGATGCGTTCTGATGTAGCCCGCCAAGTCCATGACTTGGCCG
>JANORB010000039.1:0-7845 GCA_031415135.1 Methylibium sp. | reverse complement strand
TCAGACTGCGCCGAAAAACCGAAGGTCACGGTGGACATGTCGCCGTTGTGCGCCGCGCCGCTCATGAAGGGCACGAACAGCAGGTTGGTCAGCACGTATTCGAACGAGAAGCTCACCGCGGTGAGGAACTCGAACGGACCGGAACTCATCGCGTCCTCAAAGAACGACTTCGGCACCGACAGGTACCAGACCCGGTCGAACCAGTGGTTCGCATGGTGCAGGCCGTTGAAGTACTTGTTGTAGTGCGACAGCGCGTGGGTTTCGGTCTGGTAGTGACGCAACTCGTCGACCGACTGCAACTGGCACGCCACGCGCGCACCCTCGCCGCTGAAGTGCCGCCCCACATGCGCGAAGCCGCGGTGCGCGCAGTATTCGAGCGGTGTCACGCCCTGGATGAACAGCTTCAGCGCATTCACATAGCGTGCGTCGCTGATGGCGAGCTGGCCGTTGTTCTGCGCGAACGCGTCGATCACCGCGTAGAGTTTTTTCTCCTTTTCGCCCTGGTATTTCCAGTAGGCGTCCATCGTCAGCCGGAACGGGTCTTCCCACTTGTCCCAGTCGTGAATCTTGATGCCCTCGTAGCGGTCGTAAGGAAACACCCGTTCCATCGGCTGGTAGCTGGTTTGCCAGCCCAGGCCGCGTGTCATCGCTGCATAGCGCTCTTTGAGGCCGAGCTTTTTCTTGGTGACCTTGGCGTCCATGTCAGTGGCTCCACCGCGCTGCGCGTGATTCGCGAGGCATGAAACGGCCGGCTGAGGTCGACGCGTGCTTTCGGCCCGTTGCGGCTGTTCGCGAACGACTGCTTCTCTTGCGCTCGCCCTGACGCACAGCGCGGGCCGAGCACGCCGGGTAGTCAACTCTCCGAATGTCCTCCGGGGCGGAAGAGACCGCCCCTCCCCCTTTACTTCTCCGATTTGCCCACCCGACGCGCTCGGCTGCACGCTGCGGAGGTTTGCCACGAACAAGCACGGCGCCGCACAGGATCGGGCCGCTGGGGCGTGCTGATGCGCGAGGTAAAGGGGGAGGGCCGAGTCTTTTCCGGCCCGGAGGACACTCGCGCAGCGGCATGCCCCAGTGGCTCGATCTCGCGCCGCTGCTATTCGCAAAGCAGCCGCTCAACAGCAGCAACGGGCCGACAACCGACCCTCGCGCACCCGGCCCACTATCGAGCGACGCTCGCCTCATGCTAGTGGCTCCAGCTCAGCGTGAACTGGTCATCGTCTTCGTCGATGAAGCCGGTGAGCGTGACCAGGTTGACCTGGATTTGCTGCAGGTCGTAGGGTCGGCCGGTTTGCGCTTCGATCGTTTCGCGGCGGATCGTCAGCCGGTTCGGCGCGTCGATCTTCACGAGGCCGGGCGAATGCACTGCGGTCGCGTCGGGGTTGTCGGCCAGGATCGCGTCGACGATCGGGCGCGACTCTTCGTTGGCTTGAAAGGCGATGAAGACGTTGGACATGGAGCTTCCTGGTTCAAGCGCTCAAGCGGCGACGCCGGCTTTTTTGCAGCGCGCATCAAGCGCGGCGCGAATCTCGTTCAGCACCGCCTGGCCAGTGTCGCCCAGCGCCAACTGCGCCACCGGTGCGAGCGCGGCCTGCGCACGCTCGGCCCAGGTGGTGGCCCAGCCCGAGATCAATTGGCGGTTGGCGTCGGACTCGGCTGCGGCGGTCTTCACGACCGCGTCGATCCAGCGCGCGCTTTCGTCGTGCCAGTCGGGCATGAAGGCGGTGAGCATCGCCACCGCCGCGCCGCCGCGCAGCGCCAGGCTGTCGTCGATGAAGCGGCCGTAGATCAGCGGGTACAGCAGCCCGTCGAGCGCCAGGTTTTGCGCGACGAACAACTCGAACGGATCCTTCAGCACCAGCGTGTCTTCGACATAGCGCCGCAACACCTGCCAGCGCGGGTCATCGAGCCAGGCGTTCTTGCCGGCTTCGAGCACGCCGGGTTCGTCCAGCGCCAGGCCGAGCCGCGTGAGGTACTGCGCCGCGCCCAGATGATCGAGCGCATGGAACATCGCCGGCGCCGTGAACGCGGTGCCCCAGCCGTAGGCGCAGATCGAACAGTTGTTCATGTTGCCGCCCCAGGCCACATGGCGCAGCGGCATCAGCACGTCGCAGGCTTCGGCGCGCACCGCGTCGGGCATCTTGGCGACCAGCCCGCGCGAGTCGACGAACTGGTAGTTCGACTCGATCGCGTCTTGCTGGCGCGCGCGAGTCGTGGTCCAGGTGGCGTAATAGAACTGGCGCGGGTCGCGCAGCACGTACCAGTCGGCCAGTATCACGGCCGAGCGCGAGGCGTCGAACAACTGATGCTCCGGGTCCCAGGTCGGGCGGTAGTGAAAGTTGGCCGACGGTTGTGCGCCCAGTGTTGCTTCTTGATAGCGCGAGGCCGGTTTGTCGCCGCCGATGTAGCGCGCCACATGGTCGTAGGTCTGGCGCAGCGGCTGGATTTCGCGGGCCTGAAGGTCGATGGTCATTCGGCTTGTCCTTGTGCGTCCTGAGTTCGTTCTGGCGGGCTGGGGCTGTCGAGCCGCCGCACCTGGTGCGTGGCACAGAATTCATCGAAGGCCGCGCGTGGCATCACGAGATCGACCGCCAGCTCGGGCCAGCCGATCGAGAACTCGAACGCCACCAGGCCATTGCCGCGCTCCTCGATCACCCGCACGAACTTGCGCGTGGCATCGAAAGGTGCGCTGTCTTGAGTGGCAGGGGTGTGCTGCAAACGTGAGCCCTCGGTTGCTTGCCTCGAACACCGCACGGTGCATGCCAGCACCACGAAGAAATCTAAAAATCCCGATAAAGAGAGGGAAAGTCCGGATGAATCGGCTGCTTCCCGCTGGTGCAGAGGAATGCGTGACCAAGGGCTTCTACCAACTTCCTCCCCGTGAGTTTGATGATTTCATCATCTCAATGGGGCGGTCATTTCATCAAATGATGAATCAAAGGGTTCGCACGGATCGCACCACGTTGACGTTGTTTGAAGTGATCTCGATAATTTGCCTGTGACCTCGCACAAGCTCCCGCCCCTGCCGTCTGACGCCGACCTGCGCCGGCTGGTGCATTTTTCGGCCGGTGACGGGCGCATCTGGCTGGCCAGCCAGCGCATGCTGCTGATTCACAGCGCGGCGCTGGGCTCGTTGCGGCGCGAGTTGATGGACAGCATCGGGCGCGAGCAAACCCGCCGCTTGTTGATGCGTTCGGGCTACGCGGCCGGCGAGCGCGACGCGGTGCTGGCGCGCCAGGTGCGCCCGAATGCCTCGCTGTTCGACACCTTCGCGGTCGGCCCGCAGCTGCACATGCTCGAAGGCGCGGTGCAGGTCACGCCCGAGCAGTTCGAGCTCGACCTGGAAGCGCAGCACTACCTGGGCATCTATCGCTGGGACCATTCATGGGAAGTCGAGACCCATGTGCGCGCGTTCGGGCCGCAAACCGAACCGGTGTGCTGGATGCTGCTGGGATATGCGTCGGGCTACACCAGCGGGTTTTTCGGCCGGCGCGCGCTGTACAAGGAGATCAAGTGCAGCGCCTGCGGCGGCGACCATTGCCGCATCGAAGGCCGGTTCCAGACCGAATGGCCCGACGGCGACGAGATGGCGCGCGAGTACGACGCCGAGTCGATGCTGATCCAGATGGGCGAGTTGCAGTCCAAGGTGGAAGCGCTGCGCACGCAACTCGAAGCGGCCGACGAAGCCGGGCCGCTGATCGGCCGCTCGCGCGCTTTCGAGGCCACGGTGGAGTTGCTGCGCAAGGCCGGGCCGACGCAGGTGAACGTGCTGCTGACCGGCGAAACCGGCGTGGGCAAGGAGCGCTTCGCGCGCGCGCTGCACCGCATGAGCCCGCGCGCCGACAAGCCGTTCGTGGCCGTCAATTGCGCGGCGCTGCCGGCCGAGCTGATCGAAAGCGAATTGTTCGGCGCCGAGAAGGGCGCGTTCACCGGCGCCAACACGGCGCGTGCCGGGCGTTTCGAGCGCGCCGACGGCGGCACGCTGCTGCTCGATGAACTGGGCGAGTTGCCGCTGCCCGCGCAGGCCAAGCTGCTGCGCGTGTTGCAGCAAGGCGAGGTCGAGCGGCTCGGCGCCACGCAGCCGCGCAAGGTCGATGTGCGGGTGATCGCCGCCACCAATGTCGACCTCGACGCCGCGGTTGCCGCAGGCACGTTCCGGCGCGATTTGCTGTACCGGCTCAACGTGTACCCGATCCGCATTCCGCCGCTGCGCGAGCGCGTGGAAGACATCGAACCGCTGGCCCAGCACATCCTGAAGCGCTTCACCGCGCTGCACGGCAAACGTGTTCCCGGCTTCACCGACCGCGCGCTCGACGCGATGCGCCACCATCCGTGGCCCGGCAATGTGCGCGAGCTGGAGAACCTGATCGAGCGCGGCGTGATCCTGGCCAGTGCCGGCGAGCCGGTGGATGCGAGCGACCTGTTTCCCAGCCTGCCGGGCGCGGCCGCGACCGTCACCGTGAACGCCGCCGGGCAGCTCGAACACGCGCTGCCCAGCGGCGCCGGCGCGCTATTCGACCGTGTGCTGGCCGAGGGCTTCGGCCTGGAGGCTTTGGAAGACGCGCTGATCCGCGAGGCGGTTCAGCGTGCGCGCGGCAACCTGGCGGCCGCGGCGCGCACGCTGGGGCTCACCCGGCCGCAGCTGTCATACCGGTTGCAGCGCAGCCGCGAGCGAATGGAGTCGTAGCGGCATGGCCAAACGACCCTTCCTCGCGCTGGTGGAGCCCGACGCCGGCGATGCGGCGGCCAGCGCCGATGCGGCGCGCACCTTGATCGAGCGCGCCTATTCGCACTTGCGCGACGACATCGTCGAAGGCGTGCTGGCGCCGGGAGAGAAGCTGCGCGTCGAACACTTGAAAGCGCGCTATGCGGTCGGCGCGGGCACGCTGCGCGAAGCGATCACGCGGCTGGTCAGCGACGCGCTGGTGGTGGCCGAAGGCCAGCGCGGCTTTCGGGTCGCCGAGATCACGATCGCCGACCTGCTGGACTTGACCGAGCTGCGCCTGCACATCGAGATCGAAGCGCTGCGCCGTTCGATCCGGGTCGGCGACGACGCCTGGCGCGCGCGGCTGCAACGAAGCTATGCAGAGTTGTCGGCCTACGAACAACCGGTGCTGCCGGAGCGGCGCAAGCGCTGGGAGCTGCTCAACACGCGCTTCCATGAATGCCTGGTCAACGGCCACGACTCACCATGGACCTTGCGCATGCTGCGCACGCTGGCCCGGCACGGCGAGCGCTACCGAAGGTATTCGATCGGCCTGCCCGACAGCGGCCGCAACGTGCACGCCGAGCACCGCGAATTGTTCGAGCTGGCGATGGCCGGCAACGAAGCCCGCGCCGCGCTCGCGCTCGAAGCGCACATCCGCGCCACGCCGGAGTTGCTGATCCGCGCGATGCGGTCGGGGCAAAGCCTGTTTGGGTTGCGCTGACGCTTGGTCAGCGCCGCGCCCGGGGCCTATTTGAAGATGCCCTTGACCCGGTCGGTCCACGACATCGCATTCGGCGAATGCCGGTCGCCCGACTTCTTGAACGACTCGTCCAGTTCCTTCAACAGCTTGCGCTGGTGCTCGGTCAGCTTGATCGGCGTCTCCACGCTGACATGGCAGTACAGGTCGCCGGGGTAGCTGGAGCGCACGCCGCGGATGCCCTTGCCGCGCAGCCGGAAGGTCTTGCCGTGCTGGGTGCCCTCGGGCAGGTCGATCTCGGCCGTGCCGCCCAGCGTGGGCACCTCGATGCCGCCGCCCAGCGCGGCCATCGTCAGGCCCACCGGCACGGTGCAGTGCAGGTCGTCGCCGTCGCGCTCGAAGACCTCGTGCTGCTTGATGCGGATCTCGATGTACAGGTCGCCCGCCGGCCCGCCGTTGGTGCCCGGCTCGCCGTTGCCGCTGGAGCGGATGCGCATGCCTTCGTTGATGCCGGCGGGGATCTTCACCTCCAGCGTCTTGTTCTTCTTGACCTTGCCCTGGCCGTTGCAAGTGGTGCACGGGTCGGGAATGATCTTGCCGCTGCCGTGGCAATTCGGGCAGGCCTGCTGGATGCTGAAAAAGCCTTGCCGCATGTGCACCGTGCCGGCGCCGCTGCAGGTGGTGCAGGTCTTGGCGCTGGTGCCCGGCTTGGCGCCGGTGCCGTGGCAGGTTTCGCAGGCTTCGTAGGATGGAATGCGGATCTGTGAATCCTTGCCGTTGGCCGCTTCTTCGAGCGTGATCTCCATCGCGTAGTTCAGGTCGGCGCCGCGAAACACCTGCTGGCCGCCGGCGCCGCGGCGCTGGCCGCCCTGGCCACCGAAGATGTCGCCGAAGATGTCGCCGAAGGCCTCGGCAAAACCGCCAAAGCCCTCCGCGCCCGGCCCGCCGCGCGCACCACCCATGTTGGGGTCGACACCGGCATGGCCGAACTGGTCGTAGGCGGCGCGCTTGGGCGCGTCCGACAGCATCTCGTAGGCTTCCTTGGCCTCCTTGAACTTGTCTTCGGACTTCTTGGCACCGTCACCCTGGTTGCGGTCCGGGTGGTGCTTCATGGCCATCTTGCGGTAGGCCTTCTTGATGTCGTCCTCGGTCGCGTTCTTCGCGACGCCGAGCACTTCGTAGTAATCGCGCTTTGCCATCAGCTCACCTGTTCATCGATTCCTGAAAACGAAGACGCCGCGCCGCAGATCACAGACCTTGTCTGCTCTGCGGCGCGGCGGGGATCATCGGGACGGGCCCGATGACCTGACGCTCACTTCTTGTCCTTGACTTCCTTGAACTCCGCGTCGACCACATTGTCGTCGGCCGGCTTGGAAGACGCCCCGGCAGACCCGCCCGGCGGCGTTTCAGCACCCGGCGCAGCGCCCGCCGCCCCCGCCGCACCAGCAGCAGCGGCCTGCGCCGCCTGGGTCTCGGCGTAGACCTTTTCGCCCAGCTTCTGGCTCGCGGTCATCAGCGCCTCGGTCTTGGCGTCGATCTCGGCCTTGTCCTCGCCCTTGAGCGACTCTTCGGCGTCCTTGAGCGCAGCTTCGATCTTTTCCTTCTCGGGCGGATCGAGCTTGTCGCCATGTTCGGCCAGGCTCTTCTTCACGCTGTGCACCATCGCGTCGGCCGAGTTGCGGGCCTGGATCAGTTCGAGCTTCTTCTTGTCTTCGGCGGCGTTGATCTCGGCGTCCTTCACCATCGCCTGGATCTCGGCCTCGGTGAGACCCGAGTTGGCCTTGATGGTGATCTTGTTTTCCTTGCCGGTGGCCTTGTCCTTCGCGCCCACATGCAGGATGCCGTTGGCGTCGATGTCAAACGTGACCTCGATCTGCGGCATGCCGCGCGGCGACGGCGGAATGCCTTCGAGGTTGAACTCGCCCAGGCTCTTGTTGCCCGAGGCCATTTCACGCTCGCCCTGGTAGACCTTGATGGTCACGGCCGGCTGGTTGTCGTCGGCGGTGCTGAAGGTCTGCGCGAACTTGGTCGGGATGGTCGTGTTCTTCTTGATCATCTTGGTCATCACGCCGCCCAGGGTTTCGATGCCCAGCGACAGCGGCGTCACGTCCAGCAGCAGCACGTCCTTGCGGTCGCCGGCCAGCACCTGGCCTTGAATGGCGGCGCCCACGGCCACCGCTTCGTCGGGGTTGACGTCCTTGCGCGGCTCCTTGCCGAAGAACTCTTTCACCTTCTCTTGCACCTTGGGCATGCGCGTCATGCCGCCGACCAGGATCACGTCGTCGATGGCGCTGACGGCGAGGCCGGAGTCCTTGATGGCGGTGCGGCACGGGCCGATGGTGCGCTCGATCAGTTCATCCACCAGCGCTTCGAGCTTGGCGCGCGACAGCTTGATGTTCAGGTGTTTCGGGCCCGACGCATCGGCCGTGACGTAAGGCAG
>JANORB010000038.1:0-95277 GCA_031415135.1 Methylibium sp. | reverse complement strand
TGTCCGAGCAGCGCGCCAGAAGGCGGCCGATCCAGGCGCAAAGCGCAGCCATAGCTCGGGCTATGGCGAGCATTTGCAACGACGAGCGGGCGTCTTCTGGTGTGATGAGCGGGCATGATTGAAAGACTCTCAGCCTCTCAGGCCCCGTCGGCCACAAACCCGGCCACGGCGTGCGAGCCGTCGCAAAACGGCTTGTTGTTCGACTGGCCACAGCGGCACAGCGCCACCTGCGTCAGGCGGTCGACGGTGCGGCCGGTGCCGGCGCACAGCTCCAGGTTGCCGCTCAGCGCCAACGGCCCGTTGCGCAGCGGCTGCACGTGGAGCGCGCCACCGCGCGCGAGCAACGGCGCCGACTCGCGCGTGGCCGGTTCGCCGCTGGCGCGAAAACCGGCGCCGTTGTGGGCGCCGTCGCAAAACGGCTTGTTGTTCGACTGGCCGCAACGGCACAGCGTGGCGCGGAATGCCGACCCCTGCCCGCCCTGCACCACACCTTCGGCGAGGTGCAACTCGGCATGAAAGGCCAGCGGGCCGTTTTCGCGCACCCGAACCACATTGACCAGCGGTGCGGCCTCGGCCGGGCCGCCGTCGAGCCGCTCGTAAGTGATCGCACCCGACGGGCACTGCGCCGCGATGACCGCGATGCGCTCCGGCGTGGCCTGGTCGGGGAACAGCCACTCGCCCGGTGTGTTGGCCAGAAACACCGCCGGCTCGCCGAGCACGCAGTGGCGCGCATGGATGCAGCGCCGGGTGTCAAAGCGCAGCAGCACGGCGCGGCCGCGGGCTTCGTCAGGCGCCTTCGGTGCGGCCGGGGGAATCGAATCGAGCGTGGGTGGCATGGCAGGCTCCTCGGTGGGTGGCAGGAATGGTCCAGGCGCGGCGGCGTCGCCGAAGCGCCTGGCATGTTCGCCGGCCCAGTGCGCCGCACAGCGCTGCATCGCCTGGGCCTGGCGCGCCAGCGTGGGCAGGCGAGTCGACAAGGCCTGAAACCGCTGCGCCACTGCGGCGAAACGATCGGCCAGCCAGCGCGTCGCGGTTTCAGCCGACAGGTAGGCCAGCACGGTGCGCGACGCGGTGAAGGTCAGGCCTGCGTTGACGCCGGGCTGGCTGGGATTGGCCGGCAGGCCGCTGAGCAGGCTGCCGACCTCGGCCAGCGTGTGCATCAAGGTCAGCGTCTGGTCGCAGATGTCACGCCGGCGCGCGCTCGCCGCATCGTCGGTGGGCGTCACGTCTGACAGCACGGTCAGCAGGCGCAGCATCAACTCGTAGCACACGTTGCCGGCGTCGAGCAGGCTGGCCGCGGGCTCGTGGGTGACGTGCACGCGCTGCGCATCGACCACCGGGTTGCGCATCACCGGGTTGCGCGCCGACGGGCGCGCCGGGTCGAACGTGTCACGCAGGGCCTTCAAGCGCCGCGACTCGGCGCGGATGGCACAAAAGCGCGCGTAGTGCGAGCCGGCCTGGTCGGCCGGCGAGCCCTCGCCCTGGTTGACGATCAGTTGGAGCGCCTGCAACGCCTCGGCCAGCGTGCCGATGCTCAGGATGCCGGGCAGGCGGAAGTCGCGCGGCGAGAGCTGCGCGTCACGCGGGCCGATGAACAGCGCGGCTTCGCCGTCGCGCCGCGCCAGCTGCTCGCAGCTCAGCGCGATGGTCTGGTACAGCTCGCCGACGGTGGCGTAGTCGTCGGCCAGCGCCATCAGCCGGCCGGCCACCGCGTGGCGCTCGTAGCGCGGCTTGGCGTGGCCGATGCCGTCGCGCTCGGCCACGTCGTGCGGGCGTTCGAGGTAGACGAAGTGGTCCAGAGTGGCGTCGTCCAGCGGCCCGAGTTCGACCGCCACGTCGGCCGGGAACAGCCCCGCCGCGACGGGGAAATTGAAGCGCCGGTAGTGCGGCCGCGCGCCCAGCGCGATGGCCAGGTTGTTCACCAGGCACAGGTGCAGCATCTCGTCGGTGGCGATGGCGATGATCTCGCGCCGCCAGCGTTGCACCGTGGCCAGTTCATCAGGCCGCAGGTCTTCGTCGGCCGACTGCTTGAGCGAAAACGCGGCGTAGAGATAGGTGCACATCAGGCAGTGCTCGATCTCGGCGGCTTCGGCCAGCATGGCCACGAGCTGGTCGCGGTGGGATGCGGGGGTCAAGGCGGTTCTCTCTCGGCTTGGGCAACTCTGAATTGCAGAGCCGGACTCGACTTTGACACAAGCACGCCGGGGCTGCATTCACGGCCGACATGCCAGCGCCCGAAAAGGGTGCTGGCCGCCTTTCTTCAGATGAAGTTTCAGATGAAATCCGGTTCCCGCCACGCCGACCGGGCCACGCAAGACAGCGCAGGGATTTGTCGCTAGCATCCTCGCCTTCGCTGCCGGCCCACACACCTGGCGCACCGCTTGCCGACCTACAACCAAGTCGAAAGACGCCCCATGAACGCCACTGCCTTGTCCGCGCCTGCCCCGCATTCGACAGCGATGCTGGCCGGCTTGATCTTCGCCGCTGTTCTGGCCGGCTGCGATGGCTCCAACGCCCAGGGCGGGCCGCCGATGGCGGCGCCGGTGGGCGTGGCGCCGGCGGTGCAACGCACACTGAGCGAAACCGACGAGTTCACCGGCCGGCTCGAAGCCACCGACACGGTGGAGTTGCGCTCGCGTGTGGCGGGCACGCTGGACAGACTGCACTTTCGCGACGGCCAGGAGGTGGCCAAGGGCGCGCTGTTGTTCTCCATCGACGCACGCGCCTTCAACGCCGAACTGGTGCGCGTGCAGGCGCAGTTGGCCGCGGCGCGCAGCGCGGCCGAGTTGGCCGGCACCGAACTGGCGCGCGCGCAAAAGTTGCTGGAGCAGCGCGCCGTGTCGCAGCAGGAATTCGACCAGGCCGCCGCCGCCACGCGCAGCGCCAAAGCCGCCGTGTCGGCGGCCGAGGCGGGCGTGGCCAGCGCGCGCCTGAACGTGGAGTACAGCCAGATCCGCGCGCCGCTGGCCGGCCGTGTCTCGCGCGCCAACGTGAGCGTGGGCAACCTCGTGGCCGCCGGCGACCCGGTGCTGACCACGCTGGTGTCGCAGGACAGGATGTACGCGTACTTCGACATCAGCGAGAGCGCGTTCCTGAAGTACGGCCGCCTGGCGCGCGGGGACGAAAAGGCCGACAAGACCCACAAGGGCGTCAAGGGCGCCAAGGCCGGCCCGGGTCTGCCGGTGCAGATGGGCCTGGGCAACGAGGCCGGGCTGCCGCACAGCGGCGTGATCGACTTCATCGACAACCGGCTCACGCCGAGCACGGGCGGCATCCGCGCGCGCGCGGTGTTCGACAACCAGCAGCGCCTGTTCACGCCCGGCCTGTTCGTGCGCATCCGCCTGGCCGCCGGTGCGGCGGCGCCGGCCGTGCTGGTGCCCGACCGCGCCATCGGCACCGACCAGAGCAAGCGCTTCGTGATGGTCGTCGGCGCCGACAAGACGGCCCAGTTCCGCGAGATCGTGCCGGGCCCGCTGGTGGACGGCATGCGCGTGGTCAGCAGCGGGCTGAAGGCCGGCGAGATGGTGGTCGTCAGCGGCCTGCAGCGCGTGCGCCCGGGGGCACCGGTCACGGCCGAGGTGCTGACTGTGGACGACAAGGGCATGCCGGTGATCAAGCCCAACGGCCCGCCGCAAGGTGCCGCGCCGGCGGCGGAGAAAGCGCAGACGGCCGCCTCGGCCGCCCCACCAGGCGCCGCGCCCAGCCCGCCCGCGCGGGCCGCGTCGGGTGCGGTGCCTGGCGCCGCCTCGGCCGCCAAGGGCTGAAACGATGAACATCTCGCGCTTCTTCATCGACCGGCCGCGCTTTGCCGGCGTGTTGTCGATTCTGATCTTCCTGGTCGGTGCGATTTCGCTGACCAAGCTGCCGATTTCCGAATACCCCGACGTGACACCGCCGCAGGTGGTGGTGCGGGCGCAATTCCCCGGCGCCAACCCGCGCGTCATCGCCGAGACGGTGGCCACGCCGCTGGAAGAGCAGATCAACGGCGTCGAAGGCATGCTCTACATGGGCAGCCAGTCCACCGCCGACGGGGCGATGACCTTGTCGATCAGCTTCAAGATCGGCACCAACCCCGACGCCGCCGCCACCGAGGTGCAGAACCGCGTGAACCGCGCGCTGCCGCGCCTGCCCGACATCGTGCGCCAGATCGGCGTGACGACCGAGAAGAGTTCGCCCAACTTCATCATGGTCGTGCACCTGGTCTCGCCCGACCAGCGCCACGACGCGCTGTACCTGCGCAACTTCGCCAGCATGAACGTGCGCGACGCGCTGCTGCGCCTGCCCGGCATGGGCGCCGCATTCGCGTTCGGTTCGGGCGACTACGCCATGCGCATCTGGCTCGACCCGCAAAAGCTCGCGGCGCGCAACCTCACGTCGGCCGACGTGGTCAAGGCGCTGCGCGAACAGAACGCGCAGGTCGCCGCCGGTGTGGTGGGCGCGCCGCCGGCGCCGAACCGCACCGAATTCCAGCTCGCGGTCAACACGCAAGGTCGGTTGACCAGCGAGGAGGAGTTCGCCGACGTGATCGTCAGCGCCAGCGAGGCCGACGGCAGCCTGGTGCGCGTGAAAGACGTGGGCCGCGTCGAACTCGGCCCCAACACCTACGCGCTGGGCTCGCTGCTGAACAACAAGGAGGCGGCCGCCATCGGCATCTTCCAGGCGCCCAACTCGAACGCGCTGGCGCTGTCGAACGACATCCGCCGCACGATGGAGGAGCTGAAGAAGGACTTTCCGCCGGGCGTGGACTACCGCATCGTCTACGACCCGACACGTTTTGTGCAGGCGTCGATCGAAGAGGTGGTGATCACCTTGCTCGAAGCCATCGGCCTGGTGGTGCTGGTGGTCATCATCTTTCTGCAGACCTGGCGCGCCTCGCTGATCCCGCTGCTGGCGGTGCCGGTCAGCATCGTCGGCACCTTCGCGGTGCTGCTGGCGCTGGGCTTTTCGATCAACACGCTCACGCTGTTCGGGCTGGTGCTGGCGATCGGCATCGTGGTCGACGATGCGATCGTCGTGGTCGAGAACGTCGAGCGCAACATCGAGGCCGGTCTGAGCCCGCACGCCGCCAGCGTGAAGGCGATGCAAGAGGTGTCGGGCCCGATCGTGGCGATCGGCCTGGTGCTGTGCGCGGTGTTCGTGCCGCTGGCTTTCGTGTCGGGTCTGGAGGGGCAGTTCTACCGCCAGTTCGCGGTCACGATCGCCATTTCCACCGTCATCTCCGCGTTCAACTCGCTCACGCTGTCGCCCGCGCTCGCGGCCATTCTGCTGCGCCCGCACGACGCCAAGCCGGACCGGCTGACGCGCTGGATGGAAGCGGTGCTGGGCCCGTTCTTCCACTGGTTCGACCGCATGTTCCGGCGCAACGCCGGGCGCTACAGCGGCGGCGTGACGGGCATCGTGGTCAGGCGCAAGTCGATCGCGCTGATCGTCTACACCGCGCTGCTGGGCCTGGCGGTGCTGCTGTTCATGCGCGTGCCGCCCGGCTTCGTGCCGCAGCAGGACAAACAGTACCTGGTCGGCATTGCGCAGCTGCCCGACGGCGCCAGCCTGCAGCGCACCACCGAGGTGATCCGCCGCATGGCCGAGATCGCCGCCGGCGTGCCGGGCGTGACGGACACGGTGGCCTTTCCGGGGCTGTCGATCAACGGCTTCACGGCGGCGCCGAACTCGGGGCTGGTGTTCCTGACGCTGGGCGGGTTCAAGGACCGTCGAGCGGCCGGCCCGGCCCAGAGCGCCGACGCGATTGCCGGCCAGGTGAACATGCGCCTGGGCGAGATCAAGGACGCGTTCATGTTCGTGCTGTCGCCGCCGCCGGTCAGCGGCCTGGGCAGCGCCGACGGCTTCAAGCTGCAACTGCTGGACCGTGCCTCGCTCGGCGAAGCCGCGCTGTTCGGCGTGACGCAGCAATTGATGGGGCGTGTGTACGGCAACCCGCAGTCGGGCATCACGCAGTTCTTCAGCAACTACCAGATCAACGTGCCGCAGTTGTTTGCCAACGTCGACCGCACCAAGGCCAAGCAGATGGGGGTGAACCTGAACGATGTGTACGAGACCATGCAGACCTACCTGGGCTCGCTGTACGTGAACGACTTCAACCGCTTCGGGCGCACCTACCAGGTGATCGTGCAGGCCGACGCCGCCTTTCGCAGCACGGCCGAAGACGTGGGCCACCTGAAGCTGCGCAACAGCCGCGGCCAGATGGTGGCGCTCAGTTCGATCATGACGATGCAGCCGGCCTTCGGGCCCGGCGCGGTGGCGCGCTACAACGGCTTTTATTCGGCCGACATCAACGGCGCGCCCAAGCCTGGCGTCAGCTCGGGGCAGGCGCAGGCCGAGATGGAAAAGATCCTGGCCGAGACCTTGCCGCGCGGCATCGGCTATCAGTGGACCGAGCTGGTCTACCAGGAAAAGATCGCCGGCAACGCCATGGTCGTCATCTTCCCGCTGTGCGTGCTGCTGGTGTTTCTGGTGCTGGCCGCCACGTATGAAAGCTGGACCTTGCCGCTGGCCATCATCCTGATCGTGCCGATGTGCATTCTTTCCGCGATGACCGGCGTGTGGATCAGCGGGCTGCTCGGCGCGCCGGGCGACAACAACATCTTCACCAAGGTGGCGCTGGTGGTGCTGGTCGGGCTGGCGTGCAAGAACGCGATCCTGATCGTCGAGTTCGCCAAGGAGCTTGAAGACCGCGGCGAAAAGCTGGTCGACGCCATCGTGCACGCCTGCCGCATGCGGCTGCGGCCGATTTTGATGACCTCGATCGCCTTCATTGCCGGCGTCACGCCGCTGATGATCTCCACCGGCGCCGGCGCCGAAATGCGCCGCGCGATGGGCGTCGCGGTGTTCAGCGGCATGCTGGGCGTGACCGTGTTCGGTTTGTTCCTGACGCCGGTGTTTTATGTGCTGCTGCGCTCGCTGACGAAGAAGCGGCGCGATGCCGCGCACGCCGCGCCGGCCCTGCCGGCGGGAGGCGACCATGCTTGAGCGCAGCGCCCCCACGCCGGCCCCCACGCCGGCCCTGGCCCTGGCGCTGGCCACGCTCACCGCGCTGGCCGGTTGCGCCAGCGGGCCGGACTATCGGCCACCGCAGCCGTCGCTTGAAACCAGCTTCGTGCAGGCCAGCGCCACGCGCGCCGAAGAACCGGTGGCCGCGTTCTGGCGCGCCTTCAACGACCCGCAGCTCGATGCCTTGATCGACCAGGCGCTGGCGGCCAACACCGACGTGAAGATCGCCCAGGCGCGCCTGCAGGAAGCGCGCGCGAACGCCGGCGAAACACGCGCCAGTGGCCGGCCCAGCCTGGGCACCGGCGCTGGCGTGGCGCGCATCGACCCACTGGGCCCGGGCGGCAGCGCCAACCAGTTCGACCTGTCCGGCGCGCTGAACTGGGAGCTGGACTTCTTCGGCCGCAGCCGCCGCGCCAACGAGTCCGCCGCCGCCCAGGTACAGGCCAGTGAAGCGGGCGTGCAGGCCGCGCAGCGCCTGGTCGCCGCCGAGGTGACGAACAACTATGTGGCGCTGCGCACCTTGCAGCAACGGTTGCGCGTGGCGCAGGATTCCCTGGTGAACCAGCGCGAAAGCCTGCGCCTGGTCGACGCGCGCGCACAGGCCGGCCGCGGCACCCCGCTGGACGTGGCACGCGCCCGCGCCTTGCTGGACAGCACCGAAGCCAGCGTGCCGGCGCTGCAGGCCGCGCTCGAACGCCTGCCGTACCGCTTGGCCACGCTCACCGGCCTGAACGCGCGCGGCCTGAACGCGCTGCTGGCGACGGAACAACTGCTGCCCACCGTGGCGCTGACCGACCTGTCGACCTTGGCCACCGGCACGCCGCAGGCGCTGCTCGAGCGCCGGCCCGACATCCGCGTGGCCGAGCGCCAGCTCGCCGCGGCCACCGCCGCCATCGGCGTGGCGCGTGCCGATATGTTCCCGCGCATCAGCCTGGTCGGGCTGCTGGGCTTCACCAGCAACCGCTTGTCCAACCTGCTGCAGGCCGATTCGCGCAGCTCCAGCCTGGGCGCGAGCCTGAGCTGGACGGCGTTCGACTTCGGCCGCGTGCGCTCGCGCATCGGCGCCAGCGAAGCGCGTGCGTTGCAGGCGCTGCTGGTCTACGAACAAACCGTTCAACTCGCGCTCGAAGAAACCGAAAGCGCGCTGGCGCAGTACACGCGCAATGCGCAGCAAACCGACAAGCTGACCAGCGCGGCGGGTTACGCCGAAGAAGCGGCCCGCTTGTCACGCCTGCGCTTCGAAGCCGGCGCGGCCGACTACCTGACGGTGCTGGACGCCGAACGCACCGTGCTGCAGGCGCGCGACGCGCTGGTGCAGGCGCAGGGCGGCACGGTGGGTGCGCTGGTGGGTGTGTACCGCGCGCTGGGGGGCGGCTGGACCGTCGCGCCGTGAGCGCGTGCAGACGGGTTGCTTTTTGCGCTCGCGGCGGCGCGTCTACCGAGGCACGCTGTAGTTGGCCGGCTCGAAGCGGTACCCCGCGCCGTCGCGCCGCAGGTGGCCGATGCCGGGGAACGACAGGTGCGCCGCGGCCACCCAATAGCCCTGCTTCGCGGCGTCGGCATAGGCCTTCTTGCGTTGCAGGGCGGCGGCTTTCGAATCGGTGTCGAACTGGATCGTCACCGCGGGGCTGGCGAACTGAACCGCCGCCACGTGCATCAAGTCGCCCCACAGCACCAGCTTTTGCCCTTTGCTCTCCACCACATAGGTGCTGTGGCCCGGCGTGTGGCCGCGCGCGGCCTGCGCCTTGATGCCGGGCAGCAGATCGGTGTTGCCGTCGAAGGGCTTGAACTTGCCGGCCGCGATGTAGGGGTTGAGCGACGCCATCGCTCCCTGGAAGAAGCCCTTGGCGTCGGCCGGCGCCTTGTCCAGGTTGGCCTGGCTGAGCCAGAAATCGGCGTCGTGCTTGTCGGCGTGAATCGTGGCGTTGGGGAACGCCAGCGTGTCGCCGGCCATCAGCCCGCCCACGTGGTCGGCGTGCATGTGGGTGATGAGCACGGCGTCGACTTGCTCGGGCTGGTAGCCGGCGGCCTTCAGGTTTGCCGCCAGCTTGCCCAGGGTCGGGCCGAACAGGCCGGCCGCGCCGGTGTCGACCAGCACCAGCTTGGCGCCGGTGTTGATCAGGTAGCCGTTCACCGATGTCTCCACCGGCGCCTTCAGGAACGACGTGGCCAGCGCCTGGCTCACCTTGCCGGGGGTGGTGTTGGTCAGGAGCTTGTCGACCGGCAGCGCCACGGTGCCGTCGGACAACGCGGTCACCTCGAAGTCGCCCAGCATCATGCGGTAGTAGCCGGGGGCCGAGGTCTTGAGCATCGGCGCCTCGGCGTGGGCCGGGGCAAGCATGACCAGCCCGCTTGCCAGGCCGGCGCCGGCCTGGCGCAGCGCCTTTGAAACTCGAAACATGGAGACTCCTTCATTGTTGATTCGGGGCCGCAGGATACGGTGAATCGTTTGGCCTTGCAGGCCGCGGGTTCGCCGGCGCGGTTGGCGCCGGCCCGCTACCAGAGCACGCCGAAGGCCGTGCGCAACTCGTCGATCTGCGCCGCGCTGAGTGGCGCCGGGCGCGGTTGCGACATCAACCACAGGCGCGCGGTTTCTTCCAGTTCTTCGAGCACCGCGCTGGCTTCGCCCGGTGTGGCATGCCACACGGTGGGGCCGAGTCGGTCGAGCATCACCGCGCGGATCGGCGTGCCGCGTGCGGCCATCGCCTGGATGCGCTGCGCCACCAGATCGGCCGCCCGCGGATCGCCGGGGCGGTGGTACGCCATCAAGGGCACGTGGCCGACCTTCATGACAAAGTAGGGCGTGATCGGCGGCACGATGTCGTCGTTGCTCCACACGCCTTGCAAGCTCAGCGCCACGAGGTGGGTGCTGTGGGTGTGGATCACGCAGCGCGCGTCGGGCGCGGCGCCGTAGATGCGCCGGTGCAGCGCCAGCGTCTTGCTCGCGCGGTCGCCTGCGGTCTGCACGCCTTGTGCATCCAGGCGCGCCAGGCGGTCGGGCGCCAGAGTGCCCAGGCAGGCATCGGTCGGGGTGATCAGAAAACCGTCGTCGAGCCGCACGCTGATGTTGCCGGCGGTCGCGTGCACGTGGCCGCGCTCGAACAGCGAGCGCCCGACGCGGCAGATTTCGTCGCGAAGCTCGCGCTCGTTCATGCCAGCACGGTGAAGGCCTTGGTGAAAAAGTCGGGCGTGCCGAAGTTGCCCGACTTGAGTGCGATGTGCAACGTCTCGCCGCCCGCCTCGGGTGACACTGCCGCGCACCACGGCACGCCGGGGTCGATCTGCGGGCCGATCTGGAACTGCTGGATGCCGAGCGCCTGGACCACCGCGCCCGAGGTCTCGCCGCCCGCCACCACGAGTTGCCGCACGCCCATGCGCACCAGGCCGCAGGCGATGGCGCCGAGCGTGCGCTCGACCAGTTCGCCGGCATGCGCCGCCCCCAGCCGCGCTTGCACGGCCTGCAATTCGGCCGGCTGCGCGGTCGCGCGCACCAGCAGCGCACCGCGGCCGAGCCGGCTTTGCGCCCACGCCAGGGCCTGCGCCACCACGTCGGCGCCAGCCGCCAGCGCCAACGGGTCGACCACGAAATCGAGCACACCACCGGCCAGCGCGTTCGCCACTTGCGCGTTGGTGGCCACCGAGCAACTGCCGGAGACGACCGCCCGTGTGCCGGCCGCGGGCGGCAGTGCCGCAGCCTCGGGTGCCGGGTGCAGGCCCCAGTTCTGCGGGATGCCGATGGCCACGCCCGAGCCGGCCGTCACCAGCGCCTGGCCCTTCAGCGCCAGGCCGAGCCGCATCAGGTCGGCATTGCAGATCGCGTCGACGATGGCCATGCCGAACCCGTCGCGCCGCAGTTGCGCGCAGCGCTCACGGATGGCGGCTGCCCCCAGGGCCACCACCGCCTGGTCGACCAGCCCCACCTTGCGCTGCGTCTGCGCCTGCAGCACGCGCACCAGGTTGGCGTCGAGCATTGGTGTCAGCGGGTGCTCGCGCATGCCGCTGTCGCTGAGCAGCACGTCGCCGACGAACAGGTGGCCTTTGAACACCGTGCGCTGGTTGTCGGGGAAGGCGGGCGTCACCAACGTCAACTCGCAGCCCAGCGCGTCCATCAGCGCGTCGGTCACCGGGCCGATGTTGCCCTGCGGCGTGGAGTCGAAGGTGGAGCAGACCTTGAAGTAGCACTGTTGCGCGCCCTGCCCCTGCAGCCAGCGCAGCGCCGCCAGCGACTGCGCCACCGCGTCGGCCGCGCCGATGGTGCGCGACTTGAGCGCGACGACCACCGCATCGGCCTCGACAGCCAGCGCCGCACCTGGCACGCCGATGGTCTGCACCACGCGCATGCCGGCGCGCACCAGGTTGTTGGCCAGGTCGGTGGCGCCGGTGAAGTCGTCGGCGATGCAGCCGAGCAGCAAGGCGCTCATCCGCCAAGCCCCGTGCTGTGCACGTCGGCATTCGCCTCGGGAACGGCCCGGCGTCTCATGACATCAGGGCGCCGCGCTCGTGCGTGACTGGCGCCTGGGCGTTGCTGACGATGGCCGCGTGAAAGGCGCTGACGTGCTCGGGCTTGATGATGAACTCCACAACCAGAACCCGCATGATGCCCGATCCCAACGCGCGCCGCGCTTCAGCTTCGCTGGAACTTGAACACCGCAACGCTGGCGCGCAGGTTCGGCCAGCGGCGCACTGCGGCACCGTTCTGGATGCCGAACGAATCGAGGATCCGCAGGCCATCGCGGCGCGCCAGCACCTCGAAGTCGGCATAGGTGCCGACGCGAATGTTGGGCGTGTCATACCACTGGTACGGCAGCACCCTGGTGACCGGCATGCGGCCGGTGAACACGCTCAGCCGGTTCGGCCAATGCGCGAAGTTCGGAAAGCTGACGATGCCCACGCGCCCGACACGCGCCGTCTCGAACAGCATCTTCTCGGTGTTGCGCAGGTGTTGCAGCGTGTCGAGCTGCAGCACCACGTCGAAGCTCTGGTCCTCGAACAGCGCCAGCCCTTCTTCGAGGTTGAGCTGGATCACGTCGACACCCCGCTGCGCACAGGCCAGCACGTTGGCGTCGGCGATCTCGATGCCGTAGCCGGTGCACTGGCGCCGCTGCCGCAGATGCGCCAGCAACTCGCCATTGCCGCAGCCGAGGTCGAGCACGCGCGAGCCCGGCGGCACCAGTTCGGCGATCAGCTCCATGTCCTTGCGATCAGACATGCCTCAGCTCCGCGGCGAGGTTGTCAAAGCAGGCCCGCAGCACCCCGTGGTAACGCGCATCGTCGAGCAAGAACGCATCGTGCCCATGCGGGGCTTCGATCTCGGCGTAGCTCACCTGCAATTTGTTGTCGACCAGCGCCTTGACGATCTCGCGCGAGCGCGCCGGTGAAAAGCGCCAGTCGGTGGTGAAGCTGATGAGCTGGAACCTGCAGCGCGCCGCCGCGAATGCGGCCGTCAGGTCGCCGCCATGCTCGGCCGCCGGGTCGAAGTAGTCGAGCGCGCGGGTGATCAGCAAATAGGTGTTGGCGTCGAAGTATTCGCTGAACTTGTCACCCTGGTAGCGCAGGTAGCTTTCGATCTCGAACTCGACCGCCAGCGTGCTGTAGTTCAGCGCGCCGTCTTTCAGCTCGCGGCCGAACCTGGCGTCCATCGCGTCGTCGCTCAGGTAGGTGATGTGGCCGATCATGCGGGCCACGCGCAGGCCGCGGCGCGGCAAGGTGTTGTGCGCGTAGAAATGGCCACCGTGAAAATCGGGGTCGGTGGCGATGGCGCGGCGCGCCACTTCGTTGAAGGCGATGTTCTGCGCCGACAGGTTGGGCGCGGTGGCCACCGCGATGCACTGGCGCAGCCGGGTCGGATGCCGCAGCGCCCAGCTCAGCGCCTGCATGCCGCCGAGGCTGCCGCCGATCACCGCGGCCAGCGTGGTGATGCCCAGGCGGTCCATCAGCCGAGCCTGCGCGTCGACCCAGTCTTCGACCGTCACGACGGGGAAGTCCGCGCCGTAGATCGCGCCGGTGGCGGGGTTGGGATGCATCGGTCCGGTCGAGCCGAAACACGAGCCGGGGTTGTTGACGCCGACGACGAAGAAGTGGTTCGTGTCGAGCGGCTTGCCCGGGCCGATGAGGTTGTCCCACCAACCCTCGCTGCCCTTGACCGCGGCCCCATCCGGGCCGGCACGGGTGCCGGCCACATGGTGGCTGGCGTTGAGTGCGTGGCACACCAGCACCGCGTTGCTCTTGTCGGCGTTCAGGCGGCCGCAGGTTTCATAGGCGAGTGTGTAGTCGCGCAAATGCGCACCGCTGCGCAAGGCCAGCGGCTCGGCAAAATGCATTGATTGAGACTCAACGGGACCGACGGAACTCATGTGTGCCAACAAAAACCCGGCGCCGCATCAGCGGGACACCGGGTTCAGCGTCCTGTCTTTAGCGGAATTTATTGAGCGCCCGCAAGCCGGAACAAATCAGCGCTGACGATCAGTATATCGGCTCGAAGTGAGCGCAGAGCGCGCTCGGTGACTACAATACAAGTCGCTGGGAGACGAAAATCGGCTCCATGCCGTGAGGTGACTCGCTCATCCTATATCGCCCAGCCCTAATTTTGAAGCCGCTGCCAAACCCGCTCGCGTCGCCAGACCTAGCGGGTTTTCTTTTGTGAAGGTCACGCTACGCTCGCGCTGTTTGCCGCGTCGCTTGGGTGCGTCGAGGTCGATGTCGATCACCTCGACGAACTTCGGCCGCATGGCCTCGAGAAATCGCTCCTCGCGGCGCTCGTAGAAGCGCTGCAGCGCCCACAGAAAATAGTCGCAGGCCTGCAGCCCGGCGGCGTCCCAGGGGTAGCCACTGGCGACGTCGATGCTCACGTTGCGGGCAAAACCGAAATCGCGCTCGAAGTGCTGCTCCACTTCCAGCACCGCATGCTTCAGCGCCGCGGTGCGGGGCTTGCTGCCGCGCACCGCGAACGTGATGCGCGAATGCACACCGTGGCGGCCGAGCCGCGCAAAGAGCTTGCGCATCATCGCGTCGTAAAGCGCATGCCCGTCGGGCTTGTACTTCGCACGCGGGTCCGCAGCCAGCGCCGCCTGCGCCTCGCGCAACAGCACACGCTTGTCCTTCACGATGGCCGAGAAGCGCAACTCGTGGGCGAGCAGCAGCCGGAAGACCTCCACCCGCACCTCGGGCACGTCGTCCTTGGCATGAAAGAAGCGCGCCGTCTTGCCACGATCAGGCTGCATCGACGGCACCGCCCTCAGCAGTGGGTCGGCCAGCAGGCGCTGGCGCAGGGCCGCGATATCCGATGCCAGCGCTGCCGCGTCGTCGATCTCCAGCCGGCCGAGGATGAAGAAGTTCGACACACCGTCTCGGCCCAGCGCCGGCTTGCCGCCGTGGCGGAACAGCGCCGTGTCGCCCGCTTCGTCGACGAAGTAGTCAACTTGAGCCGGGCCCGGCGCGTCGGCGGTGGGCGGATCAGGCTCCGTCGGGGCCACCATCGAAGCCGAACCCGGTTTGGGTCACGGGTACCGCTTTGCGTCGTGCCTTGGGTCGGGCAGCGGCGTTGGCGGCGAGCGTGACGACATCAGGAGGAGGGTGATCGAAGGAAAACGCGCCAGCCTTGCCATCGCTCGTCGGCCAGCCGCCATGCGCCGTGATGGCTTTGTCGATTTGTCGCATCAGGCCCTGCGTGGCTTCGAGTGCGGCGTACACGCGCCGCCAGTGCGCGATGTCGTCGTCGCTCAGGCTGCGCTGGGCTTTGCGACGATCGTCAAGCCACTTGTGCAGCACTTGGTAGCCGCCGATCGTGTGTTGCCATACGGCTTGCTGCACGCTGGTGAAGCCGCTGGTGGGGTTGATGAAAACGGTGCCGAACGGGCCTTCGGCGGTCATCTCGATGTTGGCCAGCCCACGGCTCTTCTCGGCCACTTTCAGCAGCTTGCGGTCTGTGTCGGTGAAGGCCGGCACGGTCACGCCCGCTGGGGCGGAGGTGGCGGTGATCGAAATGGCAGTCGGGTGTTCCAGCAAGTGCCACTTCACGAGCTGCGCGCCCAATGTGGCCAGTGCGTCGAACACGGAGCGCGAGGCCGGAATCGGGATGCGCGGGAAGTCGGTGCGCAAGAAAGCGGCATAGCGTTGCCGGTAGGCCGGGCTGTGCAGCACAGCGTAGAGATAGTGAAAGACCTTGTCTGCGTTCAGAGGGGCAGTGTCGTCTTCAGGGCGGTAGTCGGTCGCGGCGAAGGCAAGGGCAGATCGCATGGCCTTGGAAAAGCTTGGCGAAAAGTTTGGGGTGCGAACTTCCCCCTCATACTGCCAAAGCGGAAAGTGGTAGTTGACTTCCTTGATCGAAACCGTGTGATGAGTCGTGAGCAGGTTTGCGACAAACACATGTTCATACCCACCGACGATTTCCGTGCTGCGGACCAAGGAAAGAGCATGGTTCTCGCCTCCGTGCATGTGGCGCATGACCTCCGGCCGCGGCCGGACCATGAAACCACTTGCCTTGCCCGTGTAGTACGTCTGGCGCACATCAAAAGGGCGATAGAGAATTGACCGCACCAACTTCCTACTTGGCCCGGTCGCATTCACATCCTTTTGAGCCCACTCAATTCGCCAGTCTTGCGCATCGTCGCCAAGCGAATATGCCTCCCGCGCATCTTCAACACTGCGACTTGCGAAGTCGCGCACGGTGTTCCAAGCCTGCTGCTCGGTGAAGTGAATGCATAGAGCATCCCGTGCTGTAACGATGCCCACCGAGTTCACCGGTGAAATGGTGGGTAGCGGCCACCCTGCCTCGTACTCCGCCAGCCCGACGACATCGCTGCGTGTCAGTTGAAGCTTGTCGCCCATAGGCACAAAGGGACGTAACAGGCTGAGTCCATCAGCCAACAAGCTGTTGTACTTTGCTTGCCGAGGCCCAGTCAGATCGGCGTGCCCAACGTGACGCGCGATGACTGAATTGAGGCTGCCGATAGCGATGGCGACTCCCTCCCTTATTTCAAACACGTTCTCGTCACCGCCCGCAATTTCCCCCTTGTTCGCGTTGCCGTGCAAATCCAGGAGGCGCAGTTGGGGATAGGTGTGCAGCAAGCTCTGGCGCACGCCGCGGAACGTCGGGCTTGCCAGGTATGAGTTGCTGGTGATGTAGCCCAGCACGCCGGTACCCAGTGCGGCCAGCCTTGACTGCGCCAAACGCATGAACTTGACGTAGTCGTTGTTCACCCACTTGGGGTTCCGCTCGCCAAGATCGGCTTCGTTAAATCTGAAATAGCTGTCCGCCCCGTCAGGCAACCGCGTGCGCATCAATTTAGCAATCCAATCGCCTTGGTTCGCCGAGTCGCCCGAATATGGCGGATTGCCGACCACCACGGTTGCCGCCAGTCGGACCTTTGCTCGATTTGCCTCAGCCGCCTCATGCGCCAGCATGGGAGCCTCAAACTGCAACCCCGGATTTATGGCGTGTGCGGGCTCCAGCGCGTTGGTCAAGAATACGTTTACACGCGGCCCATCTTCGGGAAACGCATAGCCGGTCTCCGCCAGCTTCAAGCCGATCTTCATGTGCGCGATGGCGTACGGCGCCATCATCAACTCGAAGCCATGCAGTCGCGGCAACAAGTGATGTCGCACATAGTCATTCCACGGCGCCTTGATCTGCTCGCGCGTCACCCACCCCCGCTTCGCCCACTTGGCACGCATGTGCTCGTAGATCAAGTCGATGATCTCGACCAGAAACGTGCCGGTGCCGGTGGCAGGGTCGAGCACCTGAACGAAGGGCGTGTCGTCGGTGGTGTGCGCCGGCAACGCAAGGTCCGGCCGGCGCTTTCGCATCTCGCCCCAGGTGATGGTGCTGGCCAAGCCGTCTTCGATGCCGAACTCGGTTTGCAGAATCTCGTGCACGCTGCGCACGATGAACTGCACCACAGGGCGCGGGGTGTAGAACACGCCGCGCTGGGCGCGCATCTTCTTGTCGTAGGCCTTCAGGAAGTCTTCGTAGAAATGGATCACCGGGTCTTCGCCCGGCCGGTCGCTGTTGAAGCTGCGCAGGATGTCGTCCATCGGCGCGTCGCGCAGCGTCTCGACCACGTCATTGATGCCGAGCTCGTCAAAGTCCACCCGCTTGTCGCGCTGGCGTGCCCGGCCCGCAGCGCTGAGAAAGTCATTCAACAGATCGCGCAAAAAGGGGGTTGGTGCTGGGCACCATGTCGACGACGTTGTCGGCCACCAGCGCGCCGGAGCCGCGTGACACCTGGGCGGTGAACAGGCCGTAGGCGATGGTCTGCGCAAACATGTCGGCAAACCCATCGGGCGTGAGGTCGGCGATCAGGTTGGCCCTGAAGGCCTGATGCAACTTGCGCAGGTGGCCGCGCTCGCTTTCGGCCTTGAGCACATCGTTGGCGCGCACGCGGATGCGCTTGGCGAGCACCGCCAGCGCCAGCGCCAGCGACCTGGCGTCGTTGATGGCCTGGCGGTATTGCAGCGTGAAGGCGCCGGCCCATTGCTCGCGCCAGGTTTTCTGTGCGGCGGCGCCTTCTGTCAGCGCCGGCCAGCGCAGCTTGCTGCGAAGCGTGGCGACAACGGCAGCAAGTTGCAACTCTTTATTGTCTTCGTGCCAACCCAGGACGCGCAGCACGGGTAGATCGCCATGCTCGGACTCATCGGTGAAGTGGGCCAGCGCAATCTCGCGGTGGCCCGCCTCGCCGAAGCTGGAGACGAAGAGCAGGTCGCGTGCATGCCAGGTTTGGTAGCCCCCTCCCCTCTTCGCGCTGGCGCGGCGCTTGATGGCCAAGCTGTTGAGCAGGCGGCGCAACGCGACGATGGGCAGGCGCTTGCGGTCGAACTCGACGAAGAAGATGCCCCACGGTTGCCCATCGGCGAGCGGGCGCAGTTGCTTGATGCTGCTGATGACGCCGACGTAGTCTTCGGACAAATGAAGTTCGGCCGGGTCCCAGTCGAAGAAGGCGTCGTCCACATCTTCCACCTCGACCGGCCAGTCCAGCTCCGCATGCAGGTACTGCACGAGTTGGGCGGTGTTGGCGATGAGGCGCAGCTTCTCGACCTGCGGGTCGTGCGCTGGAGCACGGGTGGCCATGGCGGTGATCTCCCTGCGCCCGGTTCGGAGCGCTCGTTGTTCGTCAGTTCAGTTCAGTTCAGCTCCATCCACGCGATGAGTTGCGGCACCACGCCGACCGGCGCCTGCACCTGCTTGAAGTAGCTGTTCTTCAAATGCTTCTCAATCTTCGCGCGCAGCTCGCCCAAGGTCGCTTGTGCGATCTCGCAATGGCGCGGCGTCTGCGGTTCGCAATGGATTGCGGCATCGATGGTGGCGGTGTCATCGACGATCTGGCCACTGGCCACGTCGGCCATCAACCAAGCGGTGCTGCCGGCCTCCAGCGTCCAACCTTCGGCTTCGGTCGCTGGCTCGGTGATCGAGGCGTCACGCGCCGGCAGGCCGACGCAAAAGAACACGGCCTGGGTGCCAAGCCGCGGATGCGCCTTGCCGCTGAACACGCGGCCGGGCAATGCTTCGAGCCGCTGTGGCAGGTCGGGGTGTGCAACAAGCAGGCGTTGGTACTCCAGGTGCATGGTCTCCAGCGCAGTGGGCTCGCCCGCATAGGCGTGATCGAAGTCCTTGAGAGCCGCGAAGTCGTCGTCGGGCCGCAGCAGTTTCTTGCCCTCGATGCCCAGCGTTTTGGAGATTAACAGCGTCTTGTTGCTGACCTTCTTGTAGAGCTTGAGCAGTTCGTCCAGCTCATCGGGCGGCAGGAAGTTCCAGTACTCGACAGAACCACGAATGGGTTTGACGGCGGGGTGATCCTTGAGCATCTGCTTCTCGATGGCCGGGTTCAGGCGGCGATCGACACGGCCAATGCGTTGCATCAAGCGCACCGGGTTCCAGTGCAGGTCATAGTTGATGAGGCGGGTGGCGTCTTGCAGGTTGAGGCCTTCGGAGAGCACGTCGGTGGCGATCAACACGCGTGTTTCCGGCTGGTCGCGGTCAGCGAGTTCCTTGCTCGACAGGCCGTTGTAATACGGCGCGAACTGGCGGATCACGTCGCCACGGTCGCGCTTGGTCGCGCTGTCGATTTGGTCGAGGCCCTTGATGCCGGCCTTGTCGAGTTCCTCGGCCAGGTAGCGGGCGGTGGTCTGGAACTCGCTGAAGATCAGCACCTTGTGCTTCTTGAGGACGGGGTCGGTCTTCAGCAGTTCGATCAGCGCCTTGAGCTTGTCGTCGTGCTGCGGCTTGAACTGGCGCAGCTCGTTGAGAAATTCGGCGAGCTGATCCAGGTCTTGCAGCGACTCCGACAGCATTTGCGCGATGTCGAATTGCTCGCGGTCGAGCTTGTCGGCCGCCTCCAGCATTTCCTCGGGGATGATGTCTTCGTCGGCCTCTTCGTCAAACTCACCGAAGAGCGCCTTTTGGCGGGTGTCGACATGACCGAGCAACTCTTCATGGCGCACCCTCCAACGCTCGAACGCCGATTGCTCGTGCTTGGTGGTGCTGTTCACCGACACGAAGGCCATGACCTTCAAGAGCAGTTGTTGGCATGACGATTCAAAGGCACGCGCAGAGCTTTCGAACCGCTTCAGAAAGAGGATGCGAATCAGGCCGACCACCTGCTTCTGGCGGTTCTCTTCCAAGCCATCTTGCACAGGCCCCTTGGCGTAGGCCAAGGGGTAGTACATCGGCAACGCAAACAGCGGGTTGCGGCGGTTGAAGGCCTTTTCGAGCTTGGTCAGCAGGTTGCCGTAGGTCTTCTTGATCGAGTAGTTGGCCACCTTGGGCGGCGCGCGATCGGGAAAGATCGCCAGCTTGCCACCGAGTTGCTCCTGGCTGCGGCGCACATAGGCGCGACTGCGTTGCACCACGAGTTCGCTGAACAGGTTGTCGTGCGCCAAGAGATCGGCAGCTTCCAAGCCTGGCAACTCGGCTTGCATGCCATCGGCGCCGACGCGCTTCTCCAGGTCCTTCTCAAGCTTTCGGAAGTGGCCAGGCAGCGAGTGAATGCCCAAGGTGTCCTTGAAAAAGTCGGGCTGCCGCCGTGAGAAGTGTTCCATCAGGTGCTGCAAATCGATCAACCGGTTGTTGATCGGCGTGGCGGTCAGCATGAACACCTGCTTGTCCTCGCAGAGATCGAAAAGGCGCCAGTAGCGTGAACGCTCCTTGGTGTTGGCTGGATTGCGGAAGTGATGCGCTTCATCGACCACCACAACATCGGCCTGGGCTTTGAGGCGAGCGATACGCTCTTGCCATTCGCCACCGCGTTGCAGATCGGTGTGATTGATGACGACCAGGTTGGAGAAGTCACCGAACAACTGCGGCAGTAGCTTGCGAAGGTTGGTTTCCCACACGGGCTCTCGGCCCGACTTCGGCACAACCAGCACGACCTTCTTACGCTCATGCACAACAAGGCGTTCGATCAGCATGAGCCCGACGAACGTCTTGCCCAGACCGACACCGTCGCACAGGAACGCGCCGCCGTATTTGCCGGCGATCTTGAGCAGGGAGCCGTACCCGTCGCGTTGATATTGGTCGAGCAGCGGATACATCGCAGAGTGGTTGCGCTCCCACTCCCCGACCGTGACTTCGTGGTTGCGGAAGTAGGCCTGCAAGGCCTTGGCGTAGACCTCGAACGGCAAGTACAGGTGCGTGTGCCGCTCGATGACTTTCAGGACATCGCTTGTCACGTCATCGGCTTCGCCCCAGTGAAGATCGAACCAGCGCTGCAACTCTTCGACTTCGCGCCGCAGCTGGACGTTCAATTCGACGTTGGCGGTCAAGCCCTTGGCCGTGAAATTGCTTGAGCCGACCAGCGCCGAAGAGCCGACAACCGCGAGCTTTGAATGCGTGATGTAGGCCTTGGCGTGAAACTTCTTCTTGGCGTAGACACGACAAACGATTCGACCATCGACCAAGGCCTGAACGATGGCCGGTACGCCGGAAAGGAAATCGTTCTTGGTCTTTTCCTGCTCGATGCTGTCGTCAAGCATGTTCGCGATGAGGGCGATGCCCTCCAGCAATGCCCGGTGGGTTCGCTTCGTGACCTCGTCGCCCATCAGGATGCGAATCTGATCGAGGCGCTGCCACTTACCATCGAGCGCCAGCAGCGAGCCAATTTCGAAGTAGCCCGTGGCGATATCGAACTTGGACGAGATTTCAGTCCACTCGGAGAGGTAGCTGAGAACCTTCCACTCTTCATCGCTGTTGTCGACGATGAACAGGTCGCTTCCGGTCTTGCTGCTCAATGCGCCTCCTGGGTGACTGTTCTTGTTGTTCAAGCCGCCTCGCACGGGTTCGGGGCATCATAGCGGCCAGCGTTTGCAGCATGTACATCGCAGCTCAGGCGGCGAGGAGACGAGATGACATGGTTCAATGGATTCGAGCAGCACCGTTTCAATGTCAACGGCGTCGAGATTTTCGCGCGCACCGGTGGCCGCCCCGACGGCCCGCCGTTGCTGTTGCTGCATGGCTTCCCGCAGACGCACGCGATGTGGCACCGGGTGGCGCTGCCGCTGGCCGAGCACTTCCGGCTGGTGCTGCCCGACCTGCGCGGCTACGGGGATTCATCCAAACCGCCCGGCGACCCCGACCACGCCAACTACAGCAAGCGCGCGCTGGCGCACGACATGGCCGGGTTGATGAGCCAACTCGGCCACCCGCGCTTTGCCGTGGTGGGGCACGACCGCGGCGGCCGCGTGGCGCATCGGCTCGCCCTCGACCATGCTGAACGGGTGAGCCGGCTGTGCGTGATCGACATCGCCCCGACGCTGGACATGTACGAGGCGACCGACATGCGCTTCGCCAGCGCCTACTACCACTGGTTCCACCTGATCCAGCCCACGCCGCTGCCCGAACGCATGATCGGCGGCGACCCTCGTTTCTACCTGCACTGGACGCTCGGCGGCTGGGGCGCGGCCGGGTTGAACCACATCGAGCCGCAGGCGCTGGCGGAATACGAACGCTGCTTCTGCCGGCCCGAGGCGATTCACGCGGCGTGTGAAGACTACCGGGCCGCGGCCGGCATCGACCTTGAACACGACCGCGCCTCGCGTGCCGCTGGGCACAGAATTGCCTGCGACACGCTGGTGCTGTGGGCCGCGCGCGGCGTGGTGCAACGCCTGTTCAAGCCGGTCGAACTGTGGCAGGCGCAATGCGCGCGCAAGGTCAGCGCGGCGGTGCTGGCCGGTGGCCACTTCCTGCCTGAGGAGTTGCCCGCTGAAACGGCTTCGGCGCTGCTGGCGCACCTGTGCGCCGCTTGACGTTTTCCGCCTGTCAGCGCTCCCCCCGAACGCGGGGATGACCCCGGATCGCGGGATGGCACGCGGCGCCGCGGCGGAAACAATGGAGCCCTTTGCAACCTTGGGGGGCGAGCGTTTCATGGTCAGCATCGTGTTGCTGCAGCACAACCCCCTGGTGGGAGAGTGCCTGCGCAGAGCGATCGTCAAAGAGCCGG
Organism: Methylibium sp.; assembly: GCA_031415135.1. Classification (GTDB taxonomy): domain Bacteria; phylum Pseudomonadota; class Gammaproteobacteria; order Burkholderiales; family Burkholderiaceae_C; genus LGRD01. The sequence continues at coordinate 72,844 of JANORB010000038.1, read as the reverse complement.
GCATGCACGTCGCCGGCATGGCGAACACGCTGGCCCAGGCGCGCCAGTGCATCGACCGCGGTGGCGCCGATGTGCTGGTGGCCGATCTGCGCGTGGGCGACGAACGGCTGATCGACTTGTTGGCCGAATGGCGCCGCCGCGAGCCGTCCGAACGGCCCCGAGTGATGGTGATCGCGCTCGCGATGGCGCTCGACGATCGGCGCCTGATGCAGGCGCTGCGCCATGGTGCGCACGGCTACTTCATTCACGGCAACCCGATCCACGCGGTGGCCGATGCCATCCGGCAGGTGCTGGCGGGCGAGTCACCGATGTCGCCGCCGATCGCGCGCTGGCTCAAGGCGCATTTCAGGCAACCGGGCCGGGCCGATGGGCGCGCCCTGGACGGCGCGCGACCGGCGCCGGGACTGACCGAATCGGAACATCGGATGCTGAACCGGGCCAGCGAAGGCTACCTGGCGTGCGAAATCGCGCGCGAGATGCGCACCAGCGAGCACCGCATCGGGCTCAGCACGCGCTCGCTGTACCGCAAGCTGCAATCCGACATCAGTGCCGTCGAGTTGAGCACCCACCCGGCGTAAGCCGCCGGCGCTCGGCTACGCGGGCGGCGCGCTGTCGACAAAACTCTGCCGCAACGCGAGCTTGTCGTACAGCCGCTTGAGCCGCGGGTGCGGTGAGCGCCAGTCGAGCGCCGCAAACCGGAAGTCCAGGTAGCCCAGCGCACAGCCGGTGGCGATGTCGGCCAGCGACATGTGGTTGCCCGAACACCACGGCCGCTCGCCCAGGCCGGTGGCCATGGCCGCGAGCGAGGCGTGGATCTTGCCCGTCTGGCGCTCGATCCAGGCGCTGCTGCGCTGCGCCTCGGTGCGGCCGGCCCAGGTCTGCTCCAGGCGCACCAGCAGCGCCGCGTCGAGCAGCCCGTCGGCCAGGGCTTCCCAGGTGCGCACTTCGGTGCGCTCGCGGCTGCCCTCGGGGATCAGCCGGCTGACCGGCGAGCGGGTGTCGAGGTACTCGACGATCACACGCGAATCGAACACCGCCTCGCCGCCCTCGAGCACCAGGCACGGCACTTTTCCGAGGGGGTTGGACTTGAGGATCGCGTCGCTCGCCCACACGTCTTCCAGCACGAACTGGTAGTCGAGTTTTTTCTCCGCCATGACGATGCGGACCTTGCGCACGTAAGGGCTGGTGAGCGCGCCGATGAGTTTCATGTTTTTGTGTGGTTGTCCCTGGTGCGGATGATTCTAGCCATCGCTCGCCACACACGAATGGTAGAGTTTGAAAACAGGGAGCGCTCCCGCCACGGACCCATGCGGGGCGGAGAATCAACATGAGTCCATCGACCTTCTCCGACCCGCCGACCCGGCAACGAATGTCGTTTGGGTCGGCCCAGATCCGGGACCATTTGCTCGACGTGCGTTTCACCGGTTCGGGCAGCGAATACTTTCGCATCTGGAGCGTCAACCTGCTGCTGATGCTGGTCACGCTGAGCCTGTACTACCCGTGGGCCAAGGTGCGCCGGCTGCGCTATTTTTACGGCAACACGCTGGTCGACGGGCAGCCGCTGGACTTCCATGGCAGCCCGCTGAAAATGCTGCGTGGTTACCTGCTGGTGGGGCTGCTGCTGCTGTTGTATTCGGCGGCGGGCAAGTTCTCGCCGGTGGCCGGGCTGGTGGCATTCCTGGTGGTGGCGGCCATCTGGCCGGCGCTGCTGAAGTCGTCGCTGCAGTTCCGCCTGGCCAACACCAGCTGGCGCGGCCTGCGGTTTCGCTTCACCGGGACGGTGGGCGGTGCGTACCGGGCCATGCTGCCGCTGTTCGTGCCCGGCCTGCTGATCCTGGCCGCGCTGGTGGGGGTGCCCGATCCCGAGCGCCCGCCCCAGTGGTATGCGGCCTTCGCGGCGCTGGTGACCCTGGTCAGCCTGCTGGTGTTGCCGTGGTTGTGGTTCAAGCTCAAGCAGTACCAGCATCAACACTACGGCCTGGGCCAGTTGCAGACCGAATTGCGCACCGGAACCTGGGCCTTCTATGTCGTCTTCCTGAAGACCCTGGCCGTGTTCCTGCTGGTGCTGGTGGCGATCTTCGGTGCGCTGCTCGGCTTGGGCACGGCCGGGTTTGCCGGCCTGCTGCCGGGGCGCGGCGGGGCCAGCGTGATGGCGGTCATCATGGCCGCGCTGCTGGCGGGCTTGATCGGCCTGCTGGCGCTGCAGATCATTCCGCGCCCTTATTTCACCTCGCGCATGCAGAATCTGCTGTGGTCGCGCACCGGCAACAAGGTGATGCGGTTCCGCAGCCGGCTGAAGTTCAAGCCGCTGCTGATGCTGACCGTGAAGAACTGGTTGCTGATGCTGCTGACCCTGGGGCTCTACTGGCCTTTCGCCACGGTGGCGCTGACGCGCATGCGCTTGCAGGCCGTCAACGTGATCACCCGCGTCGACCCCGCCGAGTTGATCGACGACGCGCGCGCCGCCGAAGGCGAAGCCGCCGGCGACGCCGCCGGTGACCTGTTCGGCCTGGACGTCGGCCTGTAGTGACCGCTGCAGCGCCCACCGTGGGCGGGCTTGGCGCCCCGCGTCAAGTCAGCGCCGACTACTTCGACGGCCGCAGCGCCCGCGCCCACGCGGTGCGCTTGCGCCTGGCCGGCAACGAGCTGTGGATCGGCGGCGACAGCGTCGAGCTGACCGTGGCTGCGGACCGGGTTCGCTGGCCGGAGCGCACCCGCCACGGGCCGAGGGTGGCGCAACTGCCCGGCGGCGGCTCGCTGCACTGCAGCGATGCCGATGCCTGGGATGCCTGGGTCAAGGCCGCCGGACGCAACGACTCTCTGGTGGTGCATGCGCAGCAAAGCTGGCGCTGGGTGCTGGCCAGCGTGGCCGCGCTGGCGCTGCTGGTGGGCGCACTTTACCTGTGGGGCGTGCCGTGGCTGGGCCGCGTGGCGGTGGCCGCCACGCCGCTGAGCGTGGACCGGACCCTCGGCGAATCGGCGCTGGAGGCGCTCGATCAAGAACTGCTTCGGCCCAGCACGCTGCCACCCGAGCAGCGGCAGCGCCTGCGTGCCGCGTTCGAGCGCGCCATCAACGCGCTGCCGCCCGGCAGCGAACCTGCGCACCGCATCGAGTTTCGCAGCGGCCGCATCGGCCCCAACGCGTTTGCGCTGCCCGGTGGCACCTTGGTGCTGACCGACGCGCTGGTGACGCTGGTGCAGGGCGATGAAGCCGTGATCACCGGCGTGCTCGGGCATGAGCTTGGCCATGTGGCGCAGCGCCACGGCCTGCGCTTGCTGGTGCAGGCGGGAGCGATCGCGGCGCTGTCCAGCGTGGTGCTGGGCGACTTCAGCACGCTGCTGGCCGGCGCGCCGGTGCTGTTGGGCCAGGCCAGCTACTCGCGCGACGCGGAGCGCGAAGCCGACGCGCATGCGGTCAGGATTCTCAAAGCGGCCGGGCTGTCGCCGGCGGTGATGATCGACTTCTTCGAGAAGGTGGGCGCGCGCGACGCCGCCGCAAAACCGAGCCAGGCCACGGGCCGGAAACCGGGCCTCGACCTGGGCATCGCCATCGCGTCGCACCCGGCCGACGCCGAGCGCATCCGGTTCTTCCGCGAGGCCGCCGCGCGCTGACGCGTGGCGACTCAGCGGCGCAGCATCCAGTCCACGCTGGACGGCCGTCCGGGCAGCGCCAGCGTCGCCGCACTCGGCGCGCTGTGCGCAATCACCTGCCCGCGCCGGACCACCGCCAGCCGGGTGGCGCGCAGGCGAATCGCCTCGACGGGGTCGCGGGCCTGCAGCAACACGAAGTCGGCCGCATGGCCCACCTCGATGCCGTAACCGGCCAGGCCCATCACCCGGGCGTTGTTCACCGTCACCGCGTCGAAACACGCGCGCATCTGCGCCTGCGAGGTCATCTGCGCCACGTGCAGGCCCATGTGCGCGACTTCGAGCATGTCGGCCGAGCCGAGTGAATACCACGGGTCCATCACGCAGTCGTGGCCGAAGCCCACGTTGATGCCGGCGGCCAGCAACTCGGGCACGCGCGTCATGCCGCGCCGTTTGGGGTAGCTGTCGTGGCGGCCCTGCAGCGTGATGTTGATCAGCGGGTTGGCCACCGCATGCACCTGCGCTTCGCGCATCAGCGGCAGCAGCTTGGACACGTAGTAGTTGTCCATCGAGTGCATGGATGTGAGGTGCGAGCCGGTCACGCGCCCGTGCAGGCCCAGCCGCTGGGTGTGAAAGACCAGCGTCTCGATGTGGCGCGACAGCGGGTCGTCGCTCTCGTCGCAATGCATGTCGACAAGCAGGCCGCGCTCGGCCGCCAGTTCGCACAAGATGCGCACGCTCTCGGCACCGTCGCTCATGGTGCGCTCGAAATGTGGGATGCCGCCGACCACGTCGACGCCCATGGCCAGCGCGCGTTTCAGGTTGGCCAGCGCCGTCGGCGAACGCAGCAGGCCGTCCTGCGGGAAGGCGACGAGTTGCAGGTCCAGGTAGGGCTTGACGCGGTCCTTGACGTGCAGCAAGGCCTCGACCGCGAGCAAGCGGTCGTCGCACACATCGACGTGGGTGCGAATCGCCAGCAGGCCCTTGGCCACCGCCCAGTCGCAGTATTGCAAGGCACGCTCGACCAGCGCCTCTTGCGTGAGCAGCGGCTTCAACTCACCCCACAGCGCGATGCCTTCGAGCAGCGTGCCGCTCTGGTTGACGCGCGGCAGGCCGTGGCTCAGCGTCGCGTCCAGGTGGAAATGGGAATCGACGAACGGCGGGCTCAACAGCCAGCCCCCGGCGTCGATGATGCGCGCGCCGTCGGGTGCCGGCAGGCCGGGCGCGATGGCTTCGATGCGGCCGGCCGCGATGCGCAGGTCCTGCCCGGTGCGGCCGTCCGGCAGGGTGGCGTTGCGAATGAACAGATTCATGGTAATCCGCTGGCGAGCACGTAACGTGCCCGCTCATTCTCGACCCAAGCCGAATCAGCGCAAGGCCAGCAGCGCGGAATCGGTGGGTTCCAGCGCGGCCGGCAGCGTCTCTTGCGCCAGCGGAATGGGCGCCGAAATGGAGTGCTCTGCCAGGCGGGTTCGAAGCGCCGGCAGCAATCGCGCGACCGGCTGGCCATGGCGGGTGATGACGATCTCTTCTTCTTCGGCCAACTGTTCGATCAACTCGCTCAGCCGACTCTTTGCATCGGCGACGCTGACAATCTTCATGACACGCTCCTGGCAAGTGGCTCCGTCGATCCGGTGTTCTTCCCGTGTCCGTGGAGCGAGGCGAGCATACCTTGGCTGGTGAGAAATCGTCTTCACTGCGCGGACTCGTCGTGTCCGGATGTGACCAGGCTCTCGGGCCCCGGCGGCACCTATCTTTCCCCCTTTCGATAAGGCTTCATCAGCGCCTGCGGGTAGGCGGCGCGGCGCGCCACGGCCACCAGCGCGACGATGGACAACAGGTAGGGCAGCATCAGGTAAACCTGGTACGGCAACGCCATGCCGAACAGTGCACCGCCCGACTGCTGCAGCCGCAGTTGCAGCGCATCGAACAACCCGAACAGCAGCGCGCCCAGCAGCGCCTTGCCCGGCCCCCACGACGCGAACACGCCCAGCGCCACGCACACCCCGCCGCGCCCGTTGACCATGTTGAAGTAGAACGCGTTGAACGCGGCCAGCGTGAGGAAGGCGCCCGCCACCCCCATCAGCGCGGAGCCGGCGGCGATCGCGCCGATGCGCACCGCCGCCACGTTGATGCCCTGCCCCTCGGCAGCGGCCGGGTTCTCGCCGACCATGCGCAGCGCCAGGCCGACGGGCGTTCGGTAAAGCACGTAGCCGATCAATGGCACCCCGGCGAGCGCCAGCAGCGTGAGTGGCGTCTGCGCGTTCAGTATCGGCACGGGCAACCATCCCATCGGCTCGAACGGCACGATGGTCGGCGGGCTGTCCACCATGGGAAAGCTCACGCGGTAGGCATAGCTGGCGACACTGGTGGCGAACAAGGTCAGCCCCAGGCCCGACACATGCTGCGACAACGACAGCGTCACCGTCAGAAACCCATGCAGCAGGCCGAGCATGGCTCCCACCGCCGCGGCGACGAGCACCCCCGTCCACAACCCCCCGCCCTGGTACACGGTGAGCCAGCCGGTGAACGCGCCGGCCACCATGATGCCTTCGATGCCCAGGTTCAACACGCCGGCGCGTTCGCACAGCAACACCCCCAGCGTGCCCAGGATCAGCGGCGTGGCGATGCGCAGCACCGCGACCCAGAACGGCACGCTCAGCAACAGGTCAAGGGTTTCAGCGAGCACCTTGCGCCCTGGCCGACACCGCGCCAAACACGACCCGGTACTGCGCCCCCATCGCCGCCACCAGCATGGCCAGCAGCGCCACCGAGACGATCACATCGGCAATGTAGGTCGGCACGTTGACCGCGCGGCTCATGCTGTCGGCGCCGACCAGGATGCCGGCCACGAACACGGCCGCCGCCACCACGCCCAACGGGTTCAGCGCGGCCAGCATCGCGATCACGATGCCGCTGTAGCCATAGCCCGGCGACATGTCCAGCGTGACGTAGGTGGCGCGGCCCGCCACCTCGATGGCCCCGGCCAGGCCCGCCAGCGCGCCAGACAGCAAGGCCACCTTGACCGTGACCCAGCCGACCGGCATGCCGGCAAACGCCGCCGCGCGCGCGTTGGCGCCCACCACGCGAATCTCGAAGCCTGTGGTGGTGTGCCGGAACACCAGCCACAGCAGCCCGGCCAGCACCAGCGCCCACAGCAGGCCGGTGTGCACACGCGTGCGCGCGATCAGCTTGTCGAGTTGCAGCCCGTCTTGCAGCACCACGCTTTGCGGCCAGCCCATCGCGGCGGGGTCTTTCATCGGCCCGTCCAGCATCATCGACACGAACAGCAGCAGGATGAAATTGAGCAGCAAGGTGGTGACCACTTCATCGACCCCGAGCCGGCTCTTCAACAGCGCCGGGCCCAGCAGCAGCAGCGCGCCGGCCAGCGCGGCGGCCGTCATCATCAGCGGGAACAGCAGCCACGGCGCCAGCGCGAAGCCGGTGCCGCCGTGCAGGCCGCCCACCGCCACGGCCGCCAGCGCGCCGGCATACAACTGGCCCTCGGCGCCGATGTTGAACAGCCGCGCCTTGAAGGCCACGGTCGCGGCCAGGCCGGTCAGGATCAACGGCGTGGCGCGCGTGAGGGTTTCGCTCCACGCAAACAAGGAGCCGAAGCCGCCTTCCAGCAGCAGCGCATAGGCACGCCCGACCGGTGCGCCGGCCCAGGCCACCAGCAACGACGTGACGAGCAGCGTGAAGGCCACGGCCGCAAACGGCGCAACGAACTGCGCCACGCGCGAGACCTCGGCGCGGCGCTCAATGTGCATGCGCGACCTCGCTGCCTCTGCCGATGTGGGCGTGGGCGTGGCTGCCGCCGGCCATCGCCAGGCCGATCTCCGCCAGCGTCCACTGCGCCAGCGCGCGGGCCTCGGTGAGCCGGCCGTGGTGCATCACCGCCACGCGGTCGGCCAGCGCGAAGATCTCGTCCAGGTCTTCCGAGATCACCAGCAGCGCCGCGCCTTGCGCGCAGGCATCGAGCAACTGCTGGTGCACGTAGGCCACCGCGCCGATGTCCAGGCCCCAGGTCGGCTGGTCGGCGACGATCAGGCACGGCGGCCGGCTCGCCCCGGGCTCACCCATCAGCGCGCGGCCGAGGATGAGCTTTTGCATGTTGCCGCCGGACAGCAAACGGGTGGGTGTTTCGAGCCCGCGCGCCTCGGTGCCGCGCACGTCGAACCGCTCGACCAGCGCCTTCGCGTGCGCCTGCGCCGCGCGCCGCTTGATGAAACCGGCGCGCGCAAACGCCGGCCTGGCATAGCGCTCCAGCATCGCGTTCTCCCACGCCGGCAGATCGCCGACCACCCCGACCGCGTGGCGGTCTTCGGGGATGCGCGCCACGCCGGCATCGACCCAGCGCGCTGGATCGGCCGGCATGGGCTGGCCGCGCAGTTCGACCGTGCCACGGTCGAGCGCACGCAAACCGAACAGCAGTTCGGCCAGCGCCTGCTGGCCGTTGCCCGCGACGCCGGCGATGGCCACGATCTCACCGGCGCGCAGCTCCAGGTTGACCGAGTCGAGCAGCCGGCGGCCGTTCGGCGCGTTGATGCCGGCGCCTTGCAAGCGGCACACCACGTTGCCAGCGACGTGCGCGTGCCGCCGCGGCGCTTCGACCCGCCGCCCCACCATCAGCTCGGCCAGGCGCGGCTTGTCGGCATCGGCCGAGGCCAATGTGGCCACCAAGGCACCCGCGCGCAACACCGCGATGCGGTGCGACACCCGCAGCACCTCGTCGAGCTTGTGGCTGATGAAGATGATGCTCAGGCCCTGGTGGATGAGCTGGCGCAGCGTGGCGAACAAGGACTCGGATTCGGCCGGTGTCAGCACCGCGGTGGGTTCGTCCAGGATCAGTATCTTTGCGCCCTGTCGCTTGTCACTGCCGACCAGCGCCTTCAAAATCTCGACCCGCTGGCGCTCACCCACCGACAGCTCGGCGATCAGCGCCTGCGGATTGACGCTCAAACCGAATCGCGCAGCCGTGTCCAGCAGCGCGCGGCGCGCCTCGGCGCGGCGCGAGCGCCAAGCCCACAGCGGCTCGGTGCCCAGCATCACGTTGTCGAGCACGCTCAGGTTGTCGGCCAGCGTGAAGTGCTGGTGCACCATGCCGATGCCCATCTCAAGTGCTGCGCGCGGGTTGCCGGGCGGCAAGGGCCGGCCGAAAACTTCGATGCGGCCCGCTTCGGCCAGGTAGTGGCCGAACAGGATCGACACCAGCGTGCTCTTGCCGGCGCCGTTTTCGCCGAGCAGGGCCAGCACCTCGCCGGCGCCCAGGTCGAGCGAGATCGCGTCGTTGGCCAGCAGCCCGCCGAAGCGCTTGGTGATGCCACGCAGGCGCAGGACCGGCGCGGCCCCAGCCACGGCACCAGCCACGGCACCAGCCACTATTTGGCGCTGGGTTTGGGCGGGTTGTCGTCGACCTTCACGCTAAACTGCCCGGCCAGGATCGCCTTCTCCTTGGCCCGCACCTTGGCGATGATGTCGGCCGGGATCTTCTTCTCGAAGGTGCCCAGCGGCGCCAGCTCGCTGCCCTTGTTCTTCATCATCGAATACGAGCCGTAGTCGTCGGCCTTGAACTTGCCGTCCTTCACCATCTTCAGCGCCAGCTCGATCGTGGGCTCCATGTTCCAAAGCGCCGAGGCGACCACGGTGTCGGGGTACTTGTCCTGCGTGTTGATGACGTTGCCGATCGCGAGCTGGCCTCTTTCCTTGGCCGCGTCGCTGACGCCGAAACGTTCGGCGTACATCACGTCGGCGCCCTTGTCGATCATCGCGAAAGCGGCCTCCTTGGCCTTGGGCGGGTCGAACCAGCTGTTGATGAAGCTGACGGTGAACTCGGCCTTGGGGTTGGTTTCCAGCGCGCCGGCCATGAAGGCGTTCATCAGCCGGTTGACTTCGGGAATCGGGTAGCCGCCGACCATGCCTATTCTGTTGCTCTTGGTCATGCCGCCGGCGATCATGCCGGTCAGGTAGGCGGGCTCTTGAATGTAGTTGTCGAACACCGCGAAGTTGGGCTCCTGCGGCTTGCCCGAACTGCCCATCACGAAGCTGATCTTGGGGTAGTCCTTGGCCACCTTGCGCGCCGCCGCTTCAACCGCGAACGATTCGCCGACGATCAGCTGGTGGCCCTTTTCGGCATACCCGCGCATCACGCGCTCGTAGTCGGCGTTGGTGACGTTCTCGGAGAACACGTATTCGATGTCGCCGCGCGCCACCGCCGCTTTCAGCGCCTTGTCGATGCGGCTGACCCACTGCTGCTCGACCGGCACGGTGTAGATGGCGGCGACCTTGATCCTGGTTTGGGCCCAGGCGGGAAGACTCACTGCGGCCAGCGCGGCGGCCGTGGCGCAAAGGGTTTGGCGACGAGACAACGACATGGTGTGTTCCTTGGGGTGGTGAATGAATCGGGGTGACGAGTTCAGCCCGCCACACCGGCGCGTTCGAGCATCGCGTGCAGCAGCACGTTGCAGCCGGCGGTGATGTGCTCGGGCTTGGCGTCTTCGATTTCGTTGTGGCTGATGCCGTCCTTGCACGGGATGAAGATCATGCCGCTGGGCGCCAGCCGGGCCATGTAGACCGCGTCGTGGCCGGCACCCGAGACCGCGCGCATGTTGCTGTAGCCCAGCTTCTCGGCAGCCCGCGCCACGGCGGCGATGCAGTCGGGGTGGAAAGGCTGCGCCGGGTAGGCCGACACCGGCACGATCTCGATCGGCAGCTTGCTCTCGGCGCTGATGCGGGCGGCCACCGCGCGGATGTCGGCGTCCATCGCGTCGACCAGCGCATCGCTCGCGTTGCGCAGGTCGATACTGAATTTGACGCGCCCCGGAATCACGTTGCGGCTGTTCGGAAACACCTGCACCATGCCCACCGTGCCGCGCCCGTGCGGCGGGTGGCGGTGCGCGCAGGCCACGACCTCCTGCATCAGCCTGGCGGCCACCTGCATCGCGTCCTTGCGCAGCGCCATCGGGGTCGGGCCGGCGTGGGCTTCCATGCCGGTCACGGTGCAGTCGTACCAGCGGATGCCCAGCACACCGGTCACCACGCCGATGGTCTTGTCGTGGTCTTCCAGCACCGGGCCTTGTTCGATGTGGGTTTCGAAGTAGCAGCCGATCGGGTGCGCGCCGGGTTCTTCAGTGCCGATGTAGCCGATGCGCTCCAGCTCGTCCCTGACCGACTTGCCCTCGGTGTCCTTCGCCGCGTAGGCGTGCTCCAACGTGAAGGCCTTGGCAAACACGCCCGAGCCCATCATCACCGGCACGAAGCGCGAGCCTTCTTCGTTGGTCCACCACGCCACTTCGATCGGCGCTTCGGTCTGGATGTCGTGGTCGTTGAGCGTGCGCACCACCTCGATGCCGGCCAGCACACCGTAGTTGCCGTCGAACTTGCCGCCGGTGGGCTGGGTGTCGATGTGGCTGCCGGTGACGATCGGCGGCAAGGCGTTGTTGCGGCCGGGGCGGCGCAGGAAGCCGTTGCCGATTTTGTCGATCGTCACGGTCATGCGGGCTTCGCGCGCCCACTGGCTGACCAGGTCGCGCCCCTGTTTGTCCAGGTCGGTGAGCGTCAACCGGCACACACCGCCTTTTGGGGTGGCACCGATCTTCGCCAGCTCCATCAGCGAGGCCCACAGGCGCGGGCCGTCGATGCGCAGTTGATCGATGTCGTGTGTGACTTCAGCGTCCATGGTGTGCTCCTGATCGGGTTGTCAACGCGCCACCGCGCTCGGCGCCAGCGCCTGCGCGCGCAGCCGCATCGCATCGAAATTGGCGCCGAACGGCGGCCGCTTGAGGTAGCGCCCGGCCCCCTTCACCGCACGCAACTCGCCGTTTGAAAAAACCACCCTGCCCTGGCTGATCGTGGTGGTGGGCACGCCGCGCACCTGCCGGCCTTCGAAGATGTTGAAGTCGACCTTGCTGTGCTGCGTCTTGACCGAGATCGTCTTGTGGCCCTGCGGGTCCCACACCACCAGGTCGGCGTCGGCACCGGCACTGACGCTGCCCTTTTGCGGGTACAGGTTGAAGATGCGCGCCGTGTTGGCCGACGTGAGCGCAACGAACTCGCTGGGCGTGAGCCGGCCGGTGTTGACGCCGGCATCCCAGATCACCGCGAGCCGCTCCTCGATGCCACCGCAGCCATTCGGAATCTTGGCGAAGTTGTCGCGCCCCGCCGCCTTTTGGTCGGCGCAGAACACGCAGTGGTCGGTGGCGGTGGTGTGCAGGCTGCCGGCTTGCAGGCCGCGCCACAAAAACTCCTGGTGGCCCTTGGGGCGAAACGGCGGGCTCATCACGTGCGCGGCGGCGGCCGCGAAATCGGGGTTGCGGTAGACGCTGTCGTCCAGCACCAGGTGGCCGGCCAGCACCTCGCCGTAGACGCGCTGGCCGCGCGCGCGGGCACGCGCGATCGCCTCGGCCGATTCAATGCACGACACATGCACCACGTAGATCGGCACACCCAGCACGTCGGCAATCGCAATCGCCCGGTTGGCGGCTTCGCCTTCGACCATCGGCGGGCGCGACAGCGGGTGGCCTTCGGGCCCGGTGATGCCCATCTTGGCCACTTCCTGCTGCAGCAGGAACACCAGCTCGCCGTTCTCGGCATGCACCGTCGGCATGGCGCCCAACTCCAACGCGCGCTTGAAGCTGTTCACCAGCGTTTCGTCGTCGCACATGATGGCGTTCTTGTAGGCCATGAAGTGCTTGAAGCTGTTCACGCCTTCGTCTTGCACCAGGGTGCCCATGTCGCGCTTCACCGACTCGTCCCACCAGGTCACGGCGACGTGAAAACCGTAATCGGCGGCCGACTTTTCAGCCCACTCGCGCCACATGCGAAAAGCCTCCAGCAGCGGCTGCTGCGGGTTGGGGATGACGAAGTCGATGATGCTGGTGGTGCCACCCGCCAGGCCGGCCGCCGTGCCGGTGAAAAAATCATCCACCGCCACCGTGCCCATGAAGGGCAGCTGCATGTGGGTGTGCGGGTCGATGCCGCCGGGCATCACGTACTGGCCACCGGCGTCCACCACCTGCGCGCCGCCAGGCGCCTGCGGGTCATCGCCGACGGCGGCGATCTTGCCGTCCACACACAGCACATCGGCACGGAATTGGCGGTCGGCGTTGACCACCGTACCGCCGCGAATCAACACAGAACTCATGATGAATCTCCTTGGACCAAGGTTTGAAAGCTCAGGCGGCGGACGCGGCCATCGGGTTGTTCGGGTGGGTCGTCCAGTTGGCATAAGCGCCACTCACCACCTTGCCGGTGCGCGCATCCACCTCGCCGGGCTTCAGAGAGCGCAGCGTAATGCATTGCGGTACCGGGCATACCGACACGCACAGGTTGCAGCCCACGCACTCGTCGTCCTTCACCTCGAAGTGGCGGCTGCCGTTCTTCGTGGCGGTGATGGCCTGGTGCGAGGTGTCTTCGCACACCACATGGCAGCGGCCGCACTGGATGCACAGGTCCTGGTTGATGACGGCCTTGTCAACGTGGTTCAGGTTGATCTGGTTCCAGGTGGTGACCGAAGGCAGCGCCAGGCCGACCATCTGCGCCACCGACGTGTAGCCCTTGTCATCCATGAAGTTCGACAGGCCATCGCACAAATCCGTGACGATCTTGAAGCCGTAGACCATTGCCGCAGTGCACACCTGCACGTTGCTGGCGCCTAAAGCAATGAACTCGGCCGCGTCGCGCCAGGTGGTGATGCCGCCGATGCCGGAGATCGGCAGCCCGGCGGTGGGCGGGGGGCGCGCGATCTCGGCCACCATGTTCAGCGCAATCGGCTTGACCGCCTGGCCGCAGTAGCCGCCGTGCGAGCCGCGCCCATCGGTGCTGGGGCTCATCACCATGGTGTCGAGGTTGACGCTGATGATCGAGTTGACGGTGTTGATCAGGCTCACCGCATCGGCGCCGCCGGCCTTGGCCGCGCGCGCCGGGTGGCGGATGTCGGTGATGTTGGGCGTGAGCTTGACGATCACCGGCAGCCGGGTGAATTGCTTGCACCAGCGCGCCACCCTCTCGATGTACTCGGGCACCTGGCCCACCGCCGAGCCCATGCCGCGCTCGCTCATGCCGTGCGGGCAGCCGAAGTTGAGTTCCACGCCGTCGCAGCCGGTGTCTTCGACCAGTGGCAGGATGTTCTTCCACGCCGCCTCCTCGCACGGCACCATCAGCGACACCACCACCGCGCGGTCGGGCCAGTTGCGCTTCACGCGTTTGATCTCGGCCAGGTTGGTGTGCAGCGGCCGGTCGGTGATCAGCTCGATGTTGTTGAAGCCGATCACCCGCCGCGCGTCGGAGAACAGCGCCTCGTAGCGCGGGCCGTTGACGTTGACGATCGGCGGGTCTTCGCCCAGCGTCTTCCACACCACGCCGCCCCAGCCGGCCTCGAAGGCGCGCTGCACGTTGTATTCCTTGTCGGTCGGCGGCGCGGAGGCGAGCCAGAACGGGTTGGGGCTGCGGATGCCCACGAAGCTGCTGCTCAGGTCGGCCATGTGTCGGGCTCCGGTTCGGTTCAGGCGCGCATTCAGTGGCGCATTCAGGCGGGCATTCAGGCGCTCAGATGGCGGTCGATGGCCATCGCCGAGCGCTTGCCGTGTTCGACCGCCTCTACCGTCAGGTCGCGCCCGCCGTGGCGGCAGTCGCCGCCGGCCCACACCTTGGGGTGCGAGGTCTGGCCGTCGGCGTCGGTGACCAGCCGGCCGGCATTCAGTGCCAGGCTCATCGAGGCCACCGGCTCGGCCACGAAGGTCTGGCCGATCGCCTGGAGCACCACATCGGCCTCGATCGTGAAGTGCTCATCGGTCTCGACCAGCCGTCCATCGTCGAGTCGTGTTCGCGCAAATCGCAGTGCCCGCGGCCTGCCGCCTTCCTGGATCTGTTCTTTGGGGGCGCCCCAGTGCTTGATGCGCACACCGTTGGTCTGCGCCCAGTCCTGTTCGTAGCCGGAGGCCGACATGCCGTCGGGCCCGCGCCGGTAGACGATGGTCACGTCTTCGGCGCCGAGCAGGCGGCTTTGCACCGCCGCATCCACCGCCGTCATGCCGCCGCCGATGACCACCACCTTGCGGCCCACCGCCACCTCGGCCGGTGGGGCCTGGCGCAACTCGGCGATGAACTCCACCGCCGCGCGCACCGGCGCGCCGGCCGGCTCGGCGATGCCGATGGCATTGACGCCGGCCAGCCCCAGGCCGAGAAACACCGCATCGAAGTCGCGCACCAGCGCGTCGAGGTGGATGTCGCAGCCGAGCCGCTGGCTGCACCGCACCTCGATGCCGCCGATCGATAGCAGCCAGGCGACCTCTTTCTGCGCAAAACCGCCGGTGGTCTTGTAGCTGGCGATGCCGTATTCGTTCAGGCCGCCGAGCTTGGGCTTGGCGTCGAACAGCCGCACCGCGTGGCCCCGCATCGCCAGCCGGTGCGCGCACGCCAGGCCGGCCGGCCCGCCGCCGACCACCGCCACCGTGTGCCCGGTGGGCGCGGCGCGGGTGAACAGCGGCTTGCCGGGTTTGGCGAAGTACGCGTCGGTCGCATGCCGCTGCAACAGGCCGATCTCGACCGGCTTGCCCTCGTTGGTGTGGCGCACGCAGGCCTGTTCGCACAACACCTCGGTGGGGCAGACGCGCGCGCACATGCCGCCCAGGATGTTGGCTTCCAGGATGGCGTGCGCCGCACCGCGCAGGTTGTCTTGCGCGATGCGGGCAATGAAGCTGGGAATGTCGATGCCGGTGGGGCAGGCGGTGGTGCAGGGCGCGTCGAAGCAGTAGTAGCAGCGGTCGGCCTCCAGCCGCGCCTGCACGGGGGTGAGCGGCGGGTGGGCGTCGGCAAAGTGGGTGGCGTACTGGGCCAGCGTCAGGCGGCCGCAGGCGACGTCGGGCAGGGACGGGGTGGAACTCATCGGCGGCAACTCCCGAAGCTCAGGCTTGATTCTGTTGAAAGTTGAAAACTTTCTTTTACCATCTGGTCAGTTTCGCGCAATCTTGGGTTCGCTTCAAGCCCGCCGCCTTCTGGTTTGCACTGATGCACCGCGGCGGGGCGCCGCATCCACCCCCGAGGAGTGAATCGATTGAAAGTGCCGGCCAAACAGCGCCCCGACCTGGCGCAGCACATCCTGCAAAGCGCCAAGCCGCTGTTCGCCCAGCACGGCTACGGCGGCGTCTCGATCGACCGCATCGCCGCGCAGGCCGGCATCTCCAAGCAGAACCTGCTGTACTACTTTCCCAAGAAGCAAGTGTTGTACCGGGAGGTGCTGGGCGATGTGCTGGACGTGTGGCTGTCGTACATGGACGCGCTGAGCCAGCGCGAAGACGACCCCGAGGCCGCGCTGCGCGAGTACATCGCCGGCAAGCTGCGCTTTTCGTTCGAGCACCCGGACGATTCGCGCGTCTACGCCAACGAGGTGATTGCCGGGGCGCCGCACTTTGCCGACGAAATCCAGCGCCGCGTCATCCCGGCCCTGCAAGCCGATGTGAATGTGTTCGGGCGCTGGGCCGCCAAGGGCCTGTGCCGGCCGATCGACGCGCGCCACCTGATGGTGGTGCTGTGGTCGGCCACCCAGGCCTATGCCGACTTCGGCAAACAGATTTGCCTGGTGCTGGGCAAGGCCAAGCTCACCCGCAAAGACCTGGCCGTGGCCGAGGCGCAGCTGGTCGAGATGGTGCTGCGCGCGGTGCTGGTGGCGCCACCGGCAGCGCTGGAAAAGCCGGTGCGGCGCAAGCCCTAAAATTCGCGCACCCTCCCGCCTCTCGCGCAGCGTGTGCGCTGCGTCGCCGCATGAACCTCTCCCCGCTTTCCGCCCTGTCGCCGCTGGACGGCCGTTATGCCGCCAAGGTCGCGGCGCTGCGCCCGCTGTTGTCCGAGTACGGCTTGATGCACCGCCGGGTGCAGGTCGAGGTGGAATGGTTCATCGCGTTGTCGGACGCCGGCTTCGCTGAATTCAAGCCGTTGGGCGCGGGCGCGCGCGCCATGCTGCGCGCGCTGGTGGGCGAATTCTCGGAAAGCCACGCGCAGGCCATCAAGGACATCGAGCGCACCACCAACCACGATGTCAAGGCGGTGGAGTACTGGCTCAAAACGCGTTTCGCCGGCCACCCCGAGCTGCAAGCCGCAGGCGAGTTCGTGCACTTCGCCTGCACCAGCGAGGACATCAACAACACCAGCCACGGCCTGATGCTGCAGGCCGCGCGCCAGGACGTGCTGTTGCCGGCGCTGGACCGCATCATCGCGCGCATGACCGCCATGGCGCACCGCCTGGCCGACCTGCCGATGCTCAGCCGCACACACGGCCAGACCGCCAGCCCGACGACCTTGGGCAAGGAAGTCGCCAACGTGGTGGCGCGGCTGCTGCACGCGCGCGAACGAATCGCCAGCGTCAAGCTGCTGGCCAAGATGAACGGCGCGGTCGGCAACTACAACGCCCACCTGGCGGCCTACCCGGCCTTCGACTGGGAGGCGTTCGCACGCCAGGTGGTCGAGCAGCGGCTCGGGCTGAGCTTCAACCCGTACACGATCCAGATCGAGCCGCACGACTGCATGGCCGAGCTGTTCGACGCCGTCACGCGCTGCAACACCATCCTGCTCGACTGGTCGCGCGACGTGTGGGGCTATGTGAGCCTGGGTTACTTCAAGCAGCGGCTCAAGGAAGGCGAGATCGGCTCCAGCACGATGCCGCACAAGGTCAACCCGATCGACTTCGAAAACGCCGAGGGCAACTTCGGCCTGGCCAACGCGCTGCTCACGCACCTGAGCCAGAAGCTGCCGATCAGCCGCTTCCAGCGCGACCTGACCGACAGCACCGTGCTGCGCAACATGGGCGTGGCGCTGGGCTATGCGCTGCTGGGGTATGACTCGTTGCTGCGCGGGCTCGACAAGCTCGAAGTCAACCCCGACGCGCTGGCCGCCGACCTCGACAACGCCTGGGAAGTGCTGGCCGAGCCGATCCAGACCGTGATGCGGCGCTACAAACTCGCCAACCCGTATGAGCGATTGAAAGAGTTGACACGCGGCAAGACGATCACGCGCGAAGCGATCCAGGCCTTCATCACCACGCTGGAAATCCCGCCAGCCGAACGCGACCGGCTGCTGGCGCTGACGCCTTCGAGCTACACCGGCAAGGCGGCCGAGCTGGCGCGTCGGATTGGCGGAGCCGGCCAATGACCTTCACCGAGATGATCGCCGCCGCCGAGCGGCGCAATCGTTCGCTGCTGTGCGTGGGCCTGGACCCCGAGCCCGCGAAATTCCCCGCCACATGGCAAGGCGACACCACGCGCATCTTCGACTTTTGCAGCGCCATCGTCGACGCGACCAAGGAGCTGGTGATCGCGTTCAAACCGCAAATCGCCTACTTCGCCGCGAACCGCGCCGAAGACGAACTGGAGCGGCTGATCGCGTTTATCCACCGCGTGGCGCCCGGCGTGCCGGTGATCCTGGACGCCAAGCGTGGCGACATCGGCTCCTCGGCCGAGCAGTACGCGCGCGAGGCGTTCGAGCGCTACCGCGCCGATGCGGTGACGCTGTCGCCGTTTCAAGGCCTGGATTCGATAGAACCCTACATGCGCTACGAAGGCAAGGGCCTGATCCTGCTGTGCCGCACCTCCAACCCCGGCGGCTCGGAGTTGCAGGCCCAGCGGCTGGCGAGCGGCGACTTGCTGTACGAACACATTGCCCGCTTGGCGCAGGGCGAGTGGAACCGGACCGGGCAGATCGCTCTGGTGGTAGGTGCCACCTACCCGAAAGAAATCGAGCGCGTGCGCGAGATCGCGCCAAGCTTGCCGCTGCTGATCCCCGGCATCGGCGCTCAAGGCGGCGACGCTGCGGCCACCGTGAAGGCCGGCTGGCGCGCGCAGGACGGCGTGACCACCGGGCCGATCATCGTCAACTCGTCGCGCGCCATCCTGTATGCCGGCGCGGACGCCGACTTCGCCGCCGCGGCGCGGCGCGCGGCCCTGTCCGCACGCGAGGCCTTGAACCAGGCCCGCGCCGCCGGTTGATGCCACCGCCTCGGCCCGGAACTTGCGGCAGCCCACGGGGCCGGCGCCCGACCACGACCGACACGACCCGGCCCGATCACCCCAACCCCACCCCTGCAGGAGCGCACTTTTCATGAACCTCCCTTTTTCAGTTGCCGCCGCCACGCTGGGCCTCGGCCTGGCCGCCGGCGCCCACGCGCAGTCCGCGGTCTCGGCCTACGGCCTGATGGACATGTCGGCCGGCCAGTTCCAGAACGCCGGCGCCACCAAGGTCTGGCGCGCCGACAGCGGCAACATGACCACCAGCTTTCTGGGCTTCAAGGGCAGCGAAGACCTGGGCGGCGGGGTCAAGGCCAACTTCACGATCGAACACTTCCTGCGCCTCGATGCGGGCGGCGCCGGCCGCTTCAACGGCGACGCCTTCTGGGCCCGCAACGCGCACGTCGGCCTGCAGGGTGCGTTCGGTCAGAGCAAGCTGGGCCGCAACACCACGCCGCTGTTCGTGTCGACGCTGGTCTTCAACCCGTTCGGCGATTCGTTCGGCTTTTCACCCAGCATCCGCCACTACTTCCTGGGCGCGATCTCGGGCGACACGGGCTGGAACAACTCGCTGGCCTACACCAGCCCCAGCCTGGGCGGCGTGACGCTGAACCTGTTGGGCAACCTGACCGAAGGCAGCGGCGTCGGCCGCAACATCAGCGCCAACGCGCTGTATTTCGGCGGCCCGTTCGCGGCCACGGTGGCGTGGCAGCAGGTCAAGAACGGCGTGTTCCCGGTGCCGGCGGGCTTCGCCAAACAAAACGCGATCCAGGCCGGCGGCTCGTTCGACCTCGGCGTGGCCAAGCTGTTCGCGCAGGCCGGCAGCGTGAAGACCGATGCCGCTGTCGACATGAAGACCACGCTGTACCAGTTCGGCGCGTCCGCGCCCATCGGCGCCGGGCGGCTGCTGGCCTCGTACGGCAACGCCAAGACCAAGACAGCGGCGGTCTCCACGCGCAAGACGCTGACGCTGGGCTACGACTACAACCTGTCCAGGAACACGGATGTCTACGCCGTGGTCATGAACGACAAGGCCACCGGGCTGGACGCCGGCAACACGGTGGCGGGCGGCTTGCGGGTGCGGTTCTGAGGGTCAGTCCAGGCTGACCTCGGTGCGCACCATGCCGGCCCGATCGGCGCGGGCGGTGAGCGCCAGCCGGGTGCCCTTGGGCGCGCGCACCACCCACTCGTTCACCGCGCGATCGCCGGTGACCTCGCGGTTGGGCAAGAAGGCGTGCATCGAGTTCTTCGGTGCATGGCCTTCGAGCTGCGGGCCTTCGACACGCGGCTTGCCGCTGACCAGCGACACCGCCGGATCACCTTCAGGCAAGTGAATCTCGAACATCACCCCGCGCACCATCTTGCGCGCCAGCGCCCGCTTGGTCACATAAGCCGGCAGCCAGCCGCTGTTGGCCACCACGATGCGCACGCGCCAGGTGTCGGGACCGAGGGCCCGCACTTCGGTGCGCAGCAATTCCAGCTTCGGTAACGACAGCGCGATCTGCGTCATCCAGGCCGGGAAGCGCGCGGCCTCGCGCTCGCGCAGGTGGGGCGGTGGGTTGCGCCAGAAATTCATCTTGTCCCAGCCGCCGATTTCGACCGCGCCCAGCTGCGGGTGCAGATAAGGCTTCCAGTCGAGGTGGGCCTGGCCGGCGCAGTGCTCGTCGCTCCACTTCAACAGCTTCAGGTCGTCTTCCACCGGGTGGTCGCGGTACCAGTCGATCCACTTGTAGTCGGTGATGCCGGCTTCCTTGTTCGGCGACCAGATCTCGACCACCCAGAACAGCGCGCCCAGGTGCTCGTAGACCCAGTCCTGGGTGCCGGTGATCACGTCTTTCGGGTGGTACCTGAAATCGTGCCAGATGCTGATGGCGGGATAACCGCTGAGCCTGGCGCCGATCTCGCTGAAGCGTTTGTAGGACCACAGGTCCTCGGGGATCATGTCGTCGTCGCTCTGCGTGCCCATGGGCCGCAGGATCACGCCGCTGTGGGTGTGAAAGCTGATCGCCGCGCCGATGTTGGGGAGCTTCAGGATGAAGTCGATCATTGCGCGGACCTCGGGCTCGCTGGCCGGGTACGGGCCGGCGCCGACCTGCTCGAACTCCTGGCGCCATTGAGTCGGGAAGTTGCGGTTCAGGTCCAGGCCCTCGGCGTCCGGGTTCACGCGCACGGCCAGGCCGTCGAAGTTGGCCAGCGTGCCTTCGGGCATCACGCGGAAATACTCGCCGCCGAATTCGCCCGGCTCGCGCGCCACCATCAGGCGCGGGTCGGCAGCGCTCTTCTTGTGGCCGCCGTGCGGGTCGGGGATGCGCATGAACAGCACGCGGCCGTCACCGTCCACGTCTTCCACCGTCAGCCCGTCGACCGGCGTTTCGTCGAACGGGTAGCGCCGTGTGCCGGAGCGGATGTGGCGCGGCTTGTCGGCCAGCGCCAGTTCGGCGCCGTCGGGGTTCAGGCGCGGGCACAGGTAGAGCACGCGGGTGTCGAGCAGGTGCGTGATTTGCCGGCCTTCATCGGTGTCAGTGCCGTGGCCGGCGACGAGCTGGTGCAGGTAGTACAGCACCGCGGTGCTGGCCGTCAGTTCGGCGGCGTGGATGTTGCCGTCGGCCCAGAACGCAGGCTTGTCGGCGGGCGCGCCGGTGGCGGTGTGGGTGACAGTGGCGACCCAGATGTCGCGCCCCTCGAAGCTCTTGCCGATCGACGCCACCGCCACCAGCGACGGGTGCGCCTTGGCATAGGCAAACAGCAGTTCGGTCAGCGCGTCATGTTTGTAGAAGGTGTCGAAGCGGGGCGTGGGAGTGCGGGGTGAGATCATGAGGATGGATTGATCCGGGGCAAGCCGGCGAGTGTGTCGAGTGTGTCATCGGGCAAGCCGGCAGCCTGGCCGGGCGGGCGTGGAACCATCGAGACGCATCGACTTTTTCGCAGCGCCCACACGGGAGTCAGTACCCCACCACCTGGCTGGAGGGCACGTCCCCAATGCGCGTGCTTGCCGCCCTGACGACCGGATGAATGATCCTGTCTCCCAGGGTCAGAGGCGGGTCGTTGGTGATCGCATGCCATTTCCTGCGGTCGCGCTCCTGGGTCTGGAGCAGCAACCGGTTGAGCACCGCGACCCAGTTCCGAGGGTCCGTTCCCAATTGTCTTGGAAGCCTTCTTGCAAGCTCTGCCTCTGCGAGTCGATTCGCCTCCGCAGGGCTGTGGGCCGGCCCGAAACGCTCGGTGGCCATTGAATTGATGGTGTCCGCGATGAGCTCGTACACGAGTTCGTAGGCCCGTTGTGCGTCCGCGAGATGCTCCTCCTCGCCCCGCCGAATGAGTTCCGAGACCTGATGACTGATTCGAAAGTAGTGGGTGTACAGCTGACCGTCGATCCGCTGTGTCATCCCGGGTCGGACGTGATCACCCGGGCCAGGGTAGTAACACTCATGCGTCGCGTCGCTCGAAGTTGTTCTTCGCACGTGAGCATAGTGAGCCACGGCGCCGCCCTGCTGGACCACCGAATTCTCGGTTTCGAACGAGGGAATCGAGAAGGCGGCGGCATTCTTGATCAGGGTCAGGCCGCCAGTCGATCCGAGCGCTGCCGAGCCGCCCTTGCTGGCAATCGCGCTGACGCCGTTAGGAGGCGGTTGAACGCTCGCCATGCCCGCAAAGGCCGGGAAGGACTGAAGGCTCGCAGCGGCATGTGCGGCCAATCGTTGGATCAGCTCCCACGAGACCCTCTGTGCTTGGGACTTCATTTTTCTCCCCCCACTCCCAGTGCGGTGCGGCCTGGTGGCTGGAACGCAAAGCAAGGCGCCCAAAGCTTCAGCCAGAAACAAGGGCGCGAAAAAGAATCCGCCAATGTAGCAGGGGGCGCGGCGCATGACCGCCAATGCATGCGTACTCGGTCAGGTGCACACAACCGGCGCGCCGCCGACGAACACCCGCAACTCCCCCGGCGCAAACGCCTGCCAGTCCTCGTTGTGCGTGAGCGGCTCGGTGACGACCACGGCGACCCGGTCGGCGGGTGTGGTCGAGTCGGCGAAGTCGACGCTGATGTCGTCGTCCCGCAGCTGCGCGTGGCCGAACGGCGCGCACCTCACCAGCGAGTGCAGCGCCGTCGAACAAAACGCCCACAGCGCCTGGCCGTTGCTGAGCATGACGTTGAACGTGCCGTGGCGCGCGGCTTGCGGCGCCAGCTCGCGCAAGGTGGCGGTCAGCTCGGCAATCGACGGCACGCTGGCGTGCGCCTTGGCCAGCTCCTGCATCAGCCAGCAGAACGCACGCTCGCTGTCGGTGCCACCCACCGGCCTGAACGCCCCGTGCAGGCGCGGGTTGAAATCCTTCAGGTCGCCGTTGTGCGCAAACACCCAGTAGCGGCCCCACAGCTCGCGCATGAAGGGGTGGGTGTTTTCCAGCGCCACCCGGCCCTGCGTGGCCTTGCGGATGTGGGCGATGATGTTTTCGCTCTTGATGGGGTAGCGCCGCACCATCTCGGCCACCGGCGAGCTGCGCGCGCTCTGGGCGTCGACGAACAGGCGCGCGCCGGCGCCTTCGAAGAAGGCAATGCCGAAGCCGTCCTTGTGTTCGTCGGCGCGGGTGGCAAAGCCGGTGAAGCTGAACACCATGTCGGTCGGCGTGTTGGCGTTCAGGCCGAGCAACTGGCACATCGGGGCGCCCTATTCGGTGAACAGCCGCACCAGGCCCTTGACCGTCACCAGGTGGCCCGGGTTGCTGGTTTCGTTGAGCACGCCGCTCATGCGCCGCACCAGCGGCGCGCTCTTGCGCGCGCGCCAGATCAGCAGGTCGGCCAGCCACGGATGGCGGTTGACGAAGTTGGCGCGCTTGTACAGGTCGAAGCGCGGCTTGAGCGCCACCAGGTGGGCCTCGAAGGCGGCCCGCACTTGCGCATCGCTCGCGCCCTGCGCGCGCCCGGCGAGCAGCGATTCGGCGGCATGGATGCCGGTCTCCATGGCCTTGCCGATGCCCTCGCCGGTGAACGAGTAGGTGCTGCCGGCGGCCTCGCCGATGACCATCAGCCCCGGCCGGGTGAAGCGCGCGCCTTCGAGCGTGCAGCGCAACGGCGCGCCCTTCATCGGCCCGAGCAGGGTGCCGCCTTGCATCAGCTCGCGCGCCGGCGCGTAGATGCGGGTGAAGTCGTCCATCACCTGGCGCAGGTTCAGCTCGCGCTTGGTGAGCTTGCCGTCGCGCTGCCGGTCGTGGCTGTCGGCAATGCCCACGCCGATGTTGAAGACCCCATCGCGGCACGGAAAGATCCAGCCGTAGCCGGGGGTCAACGCGCGGTGCCAGACGATTTCGAGCTTGTCGATCCGGCCGACCATCGCAGCGTTCTTCACGTAGCCGCGCAAGGCCACGCCGCTGGGTGTGTGGCGCTCGGACATGCCGGCGGCCAGCAAGCCCTGCGGCACCGCGCCGGTGGCCAGCAGCACCCAGCGCGCGCGCACCTGGCGGGTGCTGTCGCCATGGTGCAGCGTGGCGCCGACGACGCTGCCGCCCGCTTCGATCGGCGCGGTGAAGCGCACTGGCGCGAACATGCGCGCGCCGGCCGCCACCGCGGCGCGGCACAGGATGTCGTCCAGCTGCTTGCGCGGCAGCACCGCCAGCACGCCGGGCACGTCGACCCGCCCGCCGCGCGGCCCGATGCAGCCCACGTGGCTACTCGACTGGGCCTGCGCAAGCACCGCGTCGAGCACGCCGAGTTTGCGCAAGGCGTTGTGGGCGTCGGGAATCAGCCCGTCACCACACACCTTGTCGCGCGGAAACGCGTGCTGATCGACCAGCACCACGTGCAGGCCGGCGCGGGCCAGCGTCAACGCCGCGGCGCTGCCGGCCGGGCCGGCGCCGATGACCAGCACATCACATTCGGTGGGAAGGAGTTCAATGCCGAGGTTCATGGGATCTCAGGAGTCTGGGCGGATTTTAGGTGCGCCAGGTCATGCCACCGGGGGCGCAGGCGCCATGCGCCACGCGGCCACCACCGCGCAGGCCGTGATCGCGCCGAGCAACAGAAAGGTTTCGTGAAATGCGCGCAGCGGGTCCGTCGGCAAAACTTGCAGCCGCCACTCCAGCACGATGCCGACCAGGCTCACGCCCACCGCACCACCGAGCTGGCGCAGGAAATTGATGCTGCTGGAGCCGTGCGCGATCAGCCCGACCGGCAGGCCGCGCATGGCCCCCAGGTTCAGCGAGGGCAGCACCAGGCCGAGCCCGACGCGCCCGACGATGGCGAACAGCGTGATCACCCACAGCGCCGTGCTCGCCCCCACCAGAAGCATCAACACGAACGATGCGGCCAGCAGCAGCAGCCCACTGGCCACCAGCCGGCTGACCGCGAGGCTGTCGGCCAGGCGCCCGGCCAGCGGAATGGTCAAGGCCAGCACCACCCCGGCCGGCAACAGCACCGCGCCGGCCTGTGAAGGGGGCAGCTTCAGCGCCAGTTGCATGAACACCGGCACCAGGTAGGTCGAGCCGAACAGCGCCATGCCGTAGATGAAGGCCACGCAGCCGCCCATCGCGAACGCGCGGTGACCGAACAGTTCGAGGCGCATCAAGGGCTGCGGCGCGCGGCGCTGGTGGGCGATGAACAGGCCGGTGGCCAGTGCGCCCACCGCCAGCAGGCCCAGCGCCAGGCCGCGCGTGTCGGCATGCAGGCTGACCAGTCCATTGAGCGTGCACAGCACCGCCACGGCGATCAGCGTCAGCCCCCGGACGTCGAGCCGCGCGCCGTGGCGGTTGGCCGCCACGCCGCCGGGCGCGGTCACCGGCAGGTAGCGCATGGCCAGCGCCAGCGCCGCGACGCAGAACGGCACCACGACGAAGAAGATCGAGCGCCAGCCGAACCATTCAACCAGCACGCCGCCCACGCTGGGCCCAAGCGCCGGCGCCAGCACCACGCCGAAACCGAAGATGCCCATCGCCCGCCCCTGCTCGCCGGGCTCGAAAGCGCGCAGGATGATGATGGCCGGGATCGGCTGCAGCACACCCGCGGCCAGCCCCTCGGCCACGCGCATCGCCAGCACCAGCTCGAACCAGCCGCTCAAGCCCCCGGCCACGCCACCCGCCATCAGCAGCAGCACCGCGCCAGCGTAGGTGCGGCGGTAGCCGTAGCGCTCCAGCAGCCACGGCGTGGTCAGCATCGACAGTGTCATCGCCGCCATGAACCCGGCCGACAGCCACTGCGCGCGTTCCTGCCCGAGGCCGAAGACGCGGCTCATGTCGGGCACCGCCACGTTGATGATGGTCGAGGCCATGATGGCCGCCATCGTGCCGATCATCACCGTGAGCAGCACGCGCCAGCGGTAGCGCGGGCCGAAGCGCTGCTGCAGCGCGGCCAGGGAGTGGAGGGAAGGTTGGGTCACAAGGGTTATGGAATGGGCCGCAATTGTGCGGGGTCAGCCGCACGGGCACCATGCGCACTACAATGCAAGGCATTGCAATACACGGAGATGCTGGCCATGCCAACGACGGTCAAAGACAGTCAGGTCAGCGTCCGCCTGCCCGCAGGGCTCAAAGACCAGATGGAGAGCTATGCCCAGTTGACCGGGCGCACCAAATCGTATGTGGCCATGGAGGCGCTGACCGAATACCTGGCTTGGCGCATTCCTCAGATCGAAGACCTCAAGGAAGCCGTCGCGGCGGCGGACCGGGGCGATTTCGCCAGCGATGCCGAAGCGGCGGCCTTGTTCGCTCAATACGCCGCCGGCCGGCGGCCTGAACCCAAGGCAGCCGCACGCGTTCGTCAGGCGCCCCGATCAAAGGCAAAATGAAGCTGGCGTGGACGCGGCGCGCGCTGAGCGACCTTCGCCGCGTCGCCGACTACATTGCCGCCGACAATCCCTCGGCCGCCAGCCGCCTGGTGGAAGACATCAGCACCAAGGCGATGAACCTCGAGCGGTTTCCGCTCATCGGCCGCATCGGTGGGTACCAGGACACGCGTGAACTGGTTGTGCACCGGAACTACCTGCTGACCTATCGTGTGCGGAGCGATCAGGTTCAGATACTCCAAGTGTGGCACGCGGCGCAGAAGCGGCGGTAGTGCGCTACTACCCCTTCGCTACGCGTCAGGCGTTGAGGGCACTGGAAACCAAGAATCGCGCAGATTCGACGCTATCCGCAGCAGCAACTCGTGAATGTCATCGCCGGGTGGAGCGGCAACAGTCACTCCCGCTGGTTGAATCTCTCGCTGCGCAAGCCGCTCCCAGAGGGCTGCCAAGGTCTGATCGGGGTCTCGAAAGAATTGGCTCCCGCGAATTCGGTGAAACCGCCATCCGAGCCTTTCCAGAACAGATTGGCGGGCCATGTCCTCCGCAATCTTCTCAGCGCCGGAGTGCCAGCGTTCGCCATCGCATTCAACGGCAAGTTTTCGACCATCGCGCTCCACGACCATGTCTATCCGATAGTGGCCCACAGGGTATTGAGTCCGAACCGAGTAGCCACGCGCCTGGAGCGCTTTCAATACAAGTCTTTCAAACTCGGACTCAGAGGCTGAGAGTTTTTCGAGCGTGTCCGAGCAGCGCGCCAGAAGGCGGCCGATCTAGGCGCAAAGCGCAGGCATAGCTCGGGCTATGGCGAGCATTTGCAACGACGAGCGGGCGTCTTCTGGTGTGATGAGCGGGCATGATTGAAAGACTCTCAGCCTCTCAGTGCGCTGCGGGGATGCGTTCGCCTCTTGGCTTTGCGCGTCGACGTGTACGTACTCGAGCAACTCGCGCCGAAGATCGTCGGGTTTCAGGTCAGTGTTGTAGTCCATTGAATGAACGACCCACATCTGGTCTTGCGCTCGGCTGGCCGCCACGTTGTAGCGCTTCTTGTAGAGTTCATTCGCACCATCACCGACCTTGCGCATCGGACCGTCACCTTCGTTGCTGTCCACCATCGAGAGCAACATGACCTCTCTCTCGTCGCCCTGGAACTGGGCGGCGTTTCCACAGATGATCTTGCGTGCCTCGATCTCCTTGGCCGCAACGTGCCGCCTCAACAGCGTCTCGACAAGCTTCGCCTGGTCATCACCCAGTAGCGAGACGACACCAATGCTGCGCGCTGCGTATGCGTCCATCTCGCACATCGCCCCGACAAGCGAAACGATCTCGTGCGCCTCCTCATGATTGATCTTCTGCCGCCCGTCACGTCGGCCCCGAACACGATGGGGGACTACAGGGCGCAAAGGGGATGAACTCGAATCGCGCAAAGGGCGGATCTTCCCGTCATAGCTGAGTCGATTGCTGAAACCGATGATTGCGGGAACGCAGCGGAAGTGTTCACTCAAGCTCAACATGCCAGACGCCGTCTGGCGACCCAGGTCATACAGCGAAAGCTTGCCGTCGTAGAGTGCTGCGCTGGGAAAGCCCTCGAGAAACTGCCGCTGCAGCGCCTGCGCCACGGCAGAATCATCGCCGACCGCATCTGGACTGACCTGCTCGTGATCCCCCACAACAACGACCTTGCGACCGAGATAGGCCGCGAGCAAGCCTCCAATCCCAGCTTGGCTTGCTTCGTCCACGATGACAACGTCAAAGCGCCCGTCCTGCACGGTCAGGCTGCGAAACACTTCTGCCAACGGCATGATCCAGACCGGTACTGCGCGCTGACCCTGTTTGAGTTGTTCGCGTGCCTGCATGCGGTAGTGATCTGCGTTTCGTCCGGTCCCCTGCCCAATTCGCCGCATTGAATCAAGCCAGCCGACAAGATGCTGCCGAAATTGCTCAGCAACGCGGATTTGACGCGCCCAGCATCTCGCGGCAATCAGATCCCCCGTCGTCCGCTGCAGCGCAGCGGTCAACTGCCGCAGCCTTTCAGCAACATGCTCGGCATCCAGCGTCGAGCGCTGCACCAGTTCGTCACTCAATTGCCGCCAACGCCATGCGGCCGCCAGATCAAGCCCAGGTGAAAGAGGAGCATCGTGCCCAGGGGCTCGGTCCGTCAGCATTCGATGCCATTCACTCGCTCCCCGCGCTAGCTGCTTGAGCGAAGCATCACGGCGCTGATGCTCTGGTTCCAGCAACCGCAACCTTTCGAGTTCGGCGAACGCAGATGAATACGCTGCGGAATCCACAGTCGACATCGACTGATCGATACCGGCCACGACACCGAGTGACGCGGCTTGCGGCACTTCACGATTCAGGCGAACGCGCCACTGCGCGATTTCGACGCGAATTGTTTCAGCTCCACGTCGAGCGAGCTGAGCCTTCCATTCCGGCACCAGATGCTGGTCCAACAGGATGCGTGCCCTCGCGATCCGCGGATGTTGTCCCGCTTGAGGCGGCGAACGCGATTCAATTTCTGCCCAAGTCTTTCCGTATGCCCCGGCCGCCTCAGTCACGGGACGCCAATAGCGGCTGAACCATCCAAGCGACGCCAAGACATAGGGCAGCCAATCGATGGCGGTCTTTTCCGGACACGCGTCGGGCAGAGGAGGTCCGCCCAGCGCCTGCACTTGGCGCTTCCAGCGTCGTCGGAGACGAGCGCGTGCGCGATGAAGCTCGACGTGCCGTATCAACGCGTCGAATTGCTTCTCTTGCCAAGGAACTTCACCGTTGCACCGCACATGACCGAGCAATTTCTTCCAATGCCCTCGCGCAAGCGCCTTCATGGGCCACTGGTAGACCTTCAATCCACGGCCCTGCGCGACGTGGGCACTGATATCGCGCAAGTGTTGAACCGTGTCCTCAATGCAAAGCGGCTCCGGCACCTCTGGGCCATGTTCCAACAACGCGCCTTGTGCGTTGGAGTAGAAGGTCTGTACTCGGGCAGCGAAGTCCCGCAATTCTTGCCATTCATGTGGAAGGCAGTCGGCGTCTGCTCCAGCCTCGACCAGTGCCATCAACCATGGCCCTGGTTTTGTGATTCGCTTCAACGTGTCCTGCGCCGCAGACGCGACGGACAGATGCGATGTCAACTTTTCGACAGGTGTATTGACCCCCAGCCAAATGGGGCTCTCGATCTGCTGGGCTTCGGCGTCAAGCGCGCCGAGTTGATCCATCAGTTGTCGCCACGCCATCGGGCTGGGCAGCCATCCGGGAGTCGGCAGCCCTGCGTCCAACTGAGTTTCGTCAGCTGCCGAAATGCGACCTTGACTCAAATACAAGGACTGAACATCTCCCGGTGAGATGGGACAAGCCTTGCCCAGTTCACCCTCCCGCAGTGGACCCGGGATCCAAGCGTGGTCACGTGCGCCATCACGGACCTCACGCGCAGCGCGGGATGGTTCGATCGATGACCCTGCGATCACGATCGGGTCGTATTCGCGTCGCACGCAGAGTCGCTGATCTGCACGGGCGCGCTGGATGCTCTCGAGCAGCACCGCGCGTTCGCGCTCCAGTCGATCAACTGTGTGCGAGAGACTCGAGTTGCCTTCCTGCATCCGCTTCGCGATGGATTGGACTGCCTGCTCCAATTCACGGCGACTGCGCGAAGCGTCGTCCAGCACACTCACGCAAAGCGACTGAATGTTTTCTGGCACTTTGTCCCGTAGCACGCGAAGTGACTTTGAAGAGTGGCTGGTGACAAGCACGCGTTTGCCCTGCGATAGCAGATGGCCGAGGAGGTTCGCAATGGTGTGGGTCTTGCCAGTACCGGGTGGCCCTTGTACCAACACCACGTCCTTGCGTTCGATCTGCATCGCAAGCTGGAGTTGTTCGAGGTTCGCCGGTAGAGCGAACAAAATGTCCGGTGATTCGTTCGCGACGAAATCAACGGCATGTAGCTGAGAGTCGTCATCGGTTTCCGCTGGCGCAAGACCGACCAGCCGCAACAGGTATGGCGGCAGATCGTCGATTGGGCGAGTGGCAAGGTCTTCGAGTACCGCGCTGGCTGCGCGCGCAGGCCAGCCGCCCCTGTCACGCAGGAAAATGACCGGAGCAAGGGGAAGTTGAGCGGTTGCGAACCCTGGTTGACTTCGAAGCCAATCACCCATGGACTTGACGATGACACCCGCTTGCGAGTCCAGCGGATGCAGTCCCTGCAAGGATTCTCGCCAACTCCCCGAAGGAGTCAGATCCACCATCAACTCTGCCAAGGGCTCCGCGTATATCTCGGTAGCGCGATCAGTTTCAGTCAACGTGAAGCAGTTCGTTTGGCCATCAAACTCAATTCCCATCGGCTTGAGCACCAGCGGATGATCGTACTGCTGCCCATCTGAATGGTGACGCAGATGACCGACACCGAGCACCAACTCGACCTGCTCGGACTGCTTTTGCAGCTCGGCCCGAATGGCCTGCAGATTCGCGAACAGCATCCGCACCGGGTCATGCCTCTTCTGCACCCGGGACCAAGTCTCGCGCTGCGCCGACCAATCGAGCCAAACCGCCGGCCGCGTGGTCGAATCGGAAAACCTCTCGATCACCGTTTGGCCGTCTGCCCCACGGAATGTCTTTTCCTCCGCGTGCCGCGCGGTCTCGATGTGCTTCTCCCAACCTGGGAACAGCCAGTCCTTGATTTGCTGCGGCGGAAGAGGGCATGGGTCGGGCGGGCAGAGGCGGACCCGGAGCAGCCACCGTCGGTCATCTTCCGGCCCGCTCCACGACTCGATCCATTCGCTCGTCGCGGGTAAGGCATCGAAGGCAATCTGCAGCTTTGCGGCGGGCTGGTCCGACAATTGACGCCGCAGCGGATGCCGAAAGTTCGTGAACGCACGAATAAACTGGAAGAGTCTCTCGACCTTCTGTCTGGCATCTTCCGCAGGTTGCGCTGCCCTGGCGTCACCCATCGCCCCTTCTCCCCATTTATGTCGCTCGAGCGGTGTCACATCGACATCAGCCAACTGCTTGCGCGCCTTACCGCTTGCACGCAGATACAAAGAGGCCAAGCGAACCGCAGCTATGTTGGATGGCGTGTGCCAGACCGAACGCCTCTGGCATCGAATGACGCAGCATAGCGAGCCCGCCCCGAGCCACCCGTATGTAGTTCGCCATTGAAAGGTCAGCTTGCATCCTCACGCGCGGCGGAGGCACCCGTTCACTTCTCGGAGTTGTGAGAAAGTTGACGACCACCGACCTGGAGTTACTCAATGTCCACTGTTCGCGAGATTGTCCAAGACCCACTGCCCGCCCTCAAGCAAGACCTGGCCCTGGCGCTGCGCGCCGCCGCCCACCATGGCTTGTCCGAAGGCGTCTGCAACCATTTCAGCGTCGCGCTGCCGGATGATTCGCAGCGCTTCCTGATCAATCCGCGCGGGCTGCACTGGAGCGAGATCGGGGCCGGCGACATCGTGCTGGTGGATGGGGACGGGGTGGTGCTCGAAGGCCGCCACCGCGTCGAGCCCACCGCCATGTTCATTCACGCCGCGGTGCATCGTTTCACCGGCCAGGCGGTGGTGTTGCACACCCACATGCCGTATGCCACCGCGTTGACGCTGACCGCAGCCCGCGCGCTCGACCCGACCCTCAGCCAGGGCGCGATGCGCTTCATGGGGCGGATTGCGGTGGACAGCGGCTACAACGGCCTGGCGCTCGATGCGGCCGAGGGCGAACGAATCGCGCGGGCGATGCAGGGCAGGGACGTGGCGTTTCTGGCCAATCACGGTGTCATCGTCACCGGCATGCGCATCGCCCATGCCTACGACGACTTGTACTACCTGGAGCGCACCTGCATGCACCAGGTGCTGGCGGCGTCCACCGGGCTGCCGCTGGCGCCGGTGAATGCCGCGCTTTCGATGCGCGTGGCGGCGCAGATTCAGGGCGAGCGCGAACAGTCGGACCTGTTCTTCGAGGCGCTGCGCAGGATGTTGCCGCAGCCGACGTTGACCTGACTTCAGATCTCTTCGTACAACGGCAGCGTCAAAAACTCCTCGAACGTCTCCTGCGTGCTCATGTGCGTGAAGATTTCGGCGGCGCGGTCAAACTTGCCCTCGAAGCCGCCTGCCCTGATCTTGGCCAGCTCCTGCGGCACCAATGCCTTGACCAGCGCGGCCGTGACCTTGCGGCCATCGTCGAGCACACCTTTGGGCGAGCGGATCCATTGCCACACCTGCGAGCGCGAGATCTCGGCGGTGGCGGCGTCTTCCATCAGGTTGTGGATCGGCACACAGCCGTTGCCGGCCAGCCAGGCGCCCAGGTAATGGATGCCCACGTTGATGTTCATGCGCAGGCCCGCCTCGGTGATCGGCGCTTCGGGCTTGAACTCCAGCAGCTGCGCGGCGGTCACGTTCACGTAGGGCTTTTGGCGCTCGAACTGGTTCGGCCGCTCGCCGAGCACGGCGACAAACTCCTTCATCGACGCGTCCACCAGGCCCGGGTGCGCAACCCATGCGCCGTCGTAGCCGTCGGTGGCGTCGCGCTTCTTGTCGGCGGTCACGCCGGCCATCGCGACGGCGTTTTTCTCGGGATCGTTCTTGATCGGGATCAGCGCGCTCATGCCGCCGATGGCCGGCGCGCCGCGGTGATGGCAGGTCTTGAGCAAGAGCAACGCGTAGGCGCGCATGAAGGGCGTATTCATCGTGATCCTGGCGCGGTCGGCCAGGCAGAAGTCTTTGTCGAGCCTGAACTTCTTGATGCAGCTGAAGATGTAGTCCCAGCGCCCGGCGTTCAGGCCGGCGCTGTGTTCGCGCAGCTCGTAGAGGATCTCGTCCATCTCGTAGGCCGCCGTGATGGTCTCGATCAGCACCGTGGCCTTGATCGTGCCCTGCGCCAGGCCGAGCTCGTTTTGAGCCATCACGAACACATCGTTCCACAGCCGCGCCTCGAGGTGGCTTTCGAGTTTGGGCAGATAGAAGTACGGCCCCGCGCCGCGCGCCAGTTGTTCGCGCGCGTTGTGGAACATGAACAGGGCAAAGTCGAAGATGCCGCCGTGCACGCGCTGGCCGTCCACCAGCACGTGTTTTTCATCCAGGTGCCAGCCGCGCGGGCGCATTTGCAGCGTCGCGATTTTTTCGTTGAGCTTGTAGAGCTTGCCGTTTTGCTCCAGCGTGAGCGTTCTGCGGATCGCCTTGCCGATGTTGATCTGGCCCTGGATCTGATTGGCCCAATTCGGGCTGTTGCTGTCCTCGAAGTCGGTCATGTAGCTGTCAGCGCCTGAGTTGTAGGCGTTGATGACCATCTTCGCGTCCAACGGGCCGGTGATTTCCACGCGCCGGCACTCGAGCGCCTTCGGGACCGGGGCGATTTTCCAGTCGCCCTCGCGGATGCCTCGGGTCTCGGGCAGGAAGTCGGGCCGCTCGCCGTCATCGAGCCGCTTGGCGCGCTCGGTCCGCAGCGCCAGCAGCTGCTGGCGGCACGGCTCGAAACTGCGGTGCAATCGGGCGACCAGTTCGAGCGCCGGCAGAGTCAGGATGGCTTCGAATCCCGGCAACCAGGGCGCGTTGATCTGCATGCCCGCGGGCAATGTTTGGGTCGGCGGTCGATTGCCCATGTGGTTCTCTCCAGCGAGGTTCAGAAAAAGGCCAGCACGTCGCGCAGGCTGGTGCCGGTGCGCGTGGGCGGGGTGTCGAGTTGCTCCAGCGGCGCTCCGGCACGGTTGACCCACAGCGTGGTGTAGCCGAACCAGGTGGCACCGATGGCGTCCCAGCCGTTGCTGGAGACGAACAGGATCTGCGCCGCGGGCAGGCCCAGCGCGGCGGTTCCCAACGCATAGGTGGCCGGGTCGGTCTTGAACTTGCGCGTTGCGTGCACGCTGAGCACCGGATCGAGCAGCCCATGGAAGCCGGCGCTCTTGACCGCCACGGCCAGCATGTCCGGGTCGCCGTTGCTGAGGATGCCGGCCGGGATGCCGCGCCGCTTCAATTCGGCCAGCACGTCACGGTTCTCGGGAAAGGCGCTGAGGTGCCGGTACTGGTTCATCAGCCGGTCTTCGGCGCCGGCATCCAGCGTGAGGCCCAGGCGCAACGCGGCAAACCGCAGCGCCGCGCGGGTGATGTCCCAGAACGGGCGGTAGCGCCCGCTCATCGAAGCCAGCCGGGAATACTCGATCTGCTTGTCGCGCCACAGCAGCGCCAGGCGCTCGCCGAAGCCGGGAAACAACTGCTCGGCCAGCAGGCCGACGCTGTAGACGTCGAACAGCGTTCCATACGCGTCGAACAGCACGGCCGACGGGGCGATGGATGTGGATGTTGCGGAGGCCGCCATGGAGCGAATCTATGCGATGCGGCCGACCCCATTAGTGGCGTCGGAACGCCTGGATTTGTGACGAATGCGCAACAATCCAGCCGTCGCATTGCGTGCATTTCACTGCACTAACTGAGACCCAGGAGATTTGATTAACAACCCGGCCGAGCGTAGTCTTCACGCATGGACAAACTCAAGCAGATCGAATCGTTTGTTTCGGTCTCGACCCGTGGCAGCCTGACGGCAGCCGCCCACGCCGAAGGTGTCGCCCCCGCAGTGATCGGCCGGCGCATCGATGCACTGGAGCAGCGGCTGGGCGTGAAATTGCTGGTGCGCACCACGCGCAAGATCACGCTGACCCACGAAGGCAGCGCCTTTCTCGAAGATTGTCAGCGCTTGCTCGCAGATTTTGCCAATGCTGAAGCCAGTGTCAGCGCGGGCGGCGTCAAGGCCAGCGGCTATCTTCGCGTCACCGCGCCGGCCGGTTTCGGGCGGCGCCACGTGGCGCCGCTGGTGCCGCGCTTCCTGGCCATGCACCCGGATGTGAATGTGTCGCTCAACCTGAGCGACCGGGTGGTGGACATCGTCAATGAAGGCGTCGACTGCGCCGTGCGGGTGGGCGACCTGCCCGACAGCAGCCTGGTCAGCGTTCGGCTGGCCGACAACCGCCGCTTGTGCGTGGCCACACCGGCCTACCTGAGGCGCTCAGGCACACCGAAGCACCCCAACGACTTGATGCGCCACCAATGCCTGACGCTGAGCAGCGACGCCAGCCAGAGCCGCGGCTGGGCCTTCGTCGTCGATGGCGCCGTGACGCACCTGCGGCCCAGCGGCCGGCTCGATTGCAGCGACGGCCAGGTGCTGCACGACTGGTGTGTCGCCGGCATGGGGCTGGCCTGGCGCTCGACCTGGGAAGTCGAGAAAGAAGTTGTCGCCGGGCATCTGGTCAACGTGCTGGAAGACTTCGCGGCGCCGCCGAACGGCATCTACGCGGTGTTCCCCCACGCCAAGCACCTGCCCTTGCGGGTGCGCTTGTGGATCGATTTTCTGAAGCACACCTATGGTGATGCGACGTACTGGAGCGCACCCGATACGCACGCATGAAAAAGCCCGCATCGAGCGGGCCCTTGTTCAGCGATGCCGTCGCTTACTTGCTGAGGCATTCCTTCATGAAGGCCTTGCGCTCGTCGCCCTTGGAGGCCTTGGCCTTGGGGTCGGCGTTGCAGGCCTTCATCTTCTCTTGCTGGCTGGCCTTCTTGGCGGACAGGCAGGTCTTCATGAAAGCCTTGCGCTCGTCGCCTTTCTTGTCACCGGCATCGTTGTTGCACTCGCCCATCTTGTTGTTTTGCATGTTCGGCGCTTCCTTGTGCGCATTGGCGAAAGCCGACGTGGACAAGGCGGCCGCCCACAGGGCCAGAGCGGTGATGATGTGTTTCATGGAGTCTCCTGATTGGCTTGGGACGGTGGGCTGGATTGCCGCCCGGCATTGGAGCATGCAGCGCTTGCCGGCAGCAAGAGACCGAGGCTCAACGCGCCCGCATGTGGTTTGGCGTCCACGGCCGCGCGGTCGATTCACGCTCTTGCGTTGCCGCACGGGCTGCCCGCCTTCAGAGAATGCGCCGCGGATGGGCCAGCGATTCGTGCGCCGCGTGCAGCCGCCGCACCAGCACATGGATGAATGCCTGGTCGAACAGGTGGCGGCCCCCGGGGCTGAGCTGGGCCATGGTCTCCGGTGTGAACGAGATGGTGGTGGCGGTCTTGGCCACGATCACGTCGGCACTGTGGCGCCGCAGGCCCTTGCTGGGGGCCAGGTAGGCCATTTCACCCACCGAGGTGCCCACCCCAAGTTGCGCCACCAGTTGCCCTTCGCGAAACACCTCCACCTCGCCATGGGCAATGACGTGAAAGCTGCGCCCCTCCTCACCCCGGCGGTACAGCGCGTGCCCGAAGTGAAAGCGCTCCCACCTGGCGCGGTGAACCACTTCCCACAGCTCCACGTCGCCGAAGCCGGCAAAAAACTCCAGCGTGCGCAGCAGGTTGAAACGCTCCGAGTCGAGCACGCCCTGGGCCTGGGCGCGCGGCACCAGCCGGTTGGTGATCAGGCCGGCCAGGGCCTGCGCAAATTCATCCCAATTGCGAAAGCGGTCTTCCGGCTTCTTGGCCAAAGCGCGCTGGATCACGCCGTCCAGCCCTTCGGTGACGCCGGCGCGCAGCGGCACCAGCGAATCGGGCCGCGCGTGGTAGACCTGGTGCATCATCGCCGCGTGCGCCGGTGCGTCCAGCGGCGGGCGGCCGGCGATCAAGTGGTACATCACCGCGGCCAGCGAGTACATGTCGGCGCGGCAGTCCAGCGTGCCGCCCTCGAGTTGTTCAGGCGCGATGTAGGCCAGTGAGCCGACCCGGTGCACCTGGGTTAGGTCGGAGTCGAGGTTGAGGGCGCTGCCGAAGTCGCTGACCTTCACCCCGGTGACGTTGCCGTTGACCAGCGACACCAGCAGGTTGGCCGGCTTCACGTCGCGGTGGATCAAGCCCTTGCGAAACACGTAGTCCAGCGCCATCGCGCACTTGAAGCCGATCTCCACGATCATCTCCAGCGACAACAACTGGTCGGCCCGGCAGTACGGCCGCAGCGTGCTGCCGGCCACGTACTCCATCACCAGATAGGGTTGCTCCGGGTCGGGCACGGCGTCGAAGATCTGCACCACGTTGGGGTGCTGGAGCTGGCCGACCAGGGCCGCCTCGGCGGCAAAGAAGCGCTCGAAATAGCGCCCCTCCATCGGGTCGCCGACGGCGCTGACGCGCACCCGCTTGACCGCCACGTCGCGGCCGCGAAAATCGTCGCGGCACAAGAAGACCTCGCTGGTCGCGCCTTCGCCGAGCTTGCCGAGCACGCGGTACTTGCCGATCTGCGCCGGCATCGTCGTGCCGTCGGGAACACGGTCCAGTGGGAGGGTGATGGAACTCTGCATGAAAGTTGGCCGGGCAGCACGCCAAAGCGAACATCATGGCACGACGCCGCCTGCAGCCCGTGCCGAAAGAAGCCGGCATTCGGGGTGTATTCCGCCCACCGGGAGTGCCGGCAGGCGACCAACATGCCAACCGTAGAATCGGTTCATGATCCAAGCGAAACAGGACCTGCTCGATGCACTGGGCACGGCCATCCTCCAGGTCGACCCGCAGGCCACCGCGACACCGGCCTTCGAGTCTCCCAAACAGGCAGCGCATGGCGATCTGGCATGCACCGTGGCGATGCAACTGGCCAAGCCGCTGAAAAAAAGCCCACGGGAGGTCGCGCAGGCGCTGATTGATGCGTTGCGCGACCAGCCGGCTGTGCGGCGCTGGGTCGACGGCCTGGAGATCGCCGGGCCCGGCTTCATCAACCTGCGCCTCAAGGCCGCCGCGAAACAGGCCGTGGTCGCCGAGGTCTTGCAGGCCGGCGACCGGTTTGGTTGGTGCGCGCCGAACGGCAAGCGGGTGCTGGTGGAATTCGTGTCGGCCAATCCCACCGGCCCGTTGCACCTGGGCCATGCGCGCCAGGCCGCCCTGGGCGACGCGCTGTGCCACCTGTTCGAGACCCAGGGCTGGCGCGTCACCCGCGAGTTCTATTACAACGACGCCGGCGTGCAGATCGCCACGCTGGCGGCGTCGGTGCAGGCGCGGCTGCTCGGCCACAAGCCCGGCGACGCGGCGTGGCCGGCGTCGGCCTACAACGGCGACTACATCGCCGACATCGCCGCCGACTTCATGGCGCGCAAGACCGTCAAGGCCGACGACCGCGAGTTCACCGCGAGCGGCAACCCGGACGACCTCGACAGCATTCGCCAGTTTGCCGTGGCCTACCTGCGGCATGAACAAGACCTGGACCTGCTGGCCTTCGGCCTGCGTTTCGATCACTATTTTCTGGAGTCCAGCCTGTACACCAGCGGGCGGGTCGAAGACACGGTGAAGCGCCTGGTCGCCGCCGGCAGAACCTACGAGCAGGACGGTGCCCTGTGGCTGCGCACCACCGACGATGGTGACGACAAGGATCGTGTCATGCGCAAGTCGGACGGCAGCTACACCTACTTCGTGCCCGATGTGGCCTACCACCTGGCCAAGTTCGAGCGCGGTTACGACAAGGCCATCAACATCCAGGGCGGCGACCACCACGGCACCATCGCCCGGGTGCGCGCCGGCGTGCAGGCTGCGGGCCTGGGCGCGCCACCCGGCTTTCCCGACTACCTGCTGCACAAGATGGTCACGGTGATGCGCGGCGGCGAGGAGGTCAAGATCTCCAAGCGCGCCGGCAGCTATGTGACGCTGCGCGACCTGATCGACTGGACCAGCAAGGACGCGGTCCGATTTTTCCTGATCAGCCGCAAGGCCGACACCGAGTTCACGTTCGACGTGGACCTGGCGCTGAAGGCGAACGACGAGAACCCGGTGTTCTATGTTCAGTACGCACACGCGCGCATCTGCTCGGTGATTCGGCAATTCGTCGACAAGGGCGGTGACCCCGGCTCCCTGGCCGCCGCCGACCTGACCCTGCTCACTGCGCCGAGCGAAGCGGCGCTGATGCTCAAGCTGGCCGATTTCGCGCCCATGCTGGCCAACGCGGCCGCCAGCCTGGCGCCCCACGACGTGGCGTTTTACCTGCGTGAGCTGGCGGGCAGCTTGCACAGCTATTACGCCGCCGAACGCTTCCTGGTCGACGACGAGGAATTGACCCGCGCGCGGCTGGCGCTGCTGACCGCCACGCGACAAGTGATTCACAACGCGCTCGCCGTCCTCGGCGTGAGCGCCCCACTGCGACTGAACAGGGAGTTGGACAAGCCATGAATGAACGCGCGAAGCAGTCTCAACGTGGCGGATTTGTCATCGGCATGGTCGTCGGCCTGCTGATCGGACTGGCGCTGGCGCTCAGCGTGGCGCTGTACGTCACCAAGGTGCCGGTGCCGTTCCTGAACAAGGTTCACCAGCGCTCGGCCGAGCAGGACGCGGCGGAGGTCGAGAAGAACAAGAACTGGGACCCGAATGGCCCGTTGCACGGCAAGTCAGCCGTCAAGCCCGGGTCGGCGGCGAGTGCCGTGGCCCTGCCTGCGCCGCCGCTGGGTGCGGCGGCTGCCACCCCGGGAGCGGTCGCAGCGGCTCGGCCGGCCGCCACCGGCGACGCTGCGGCATCGGCCGCCGGCGCCAAAGTTCCGCCGCCCGCGTCCACCAAACCCGGTGTCGACCCGTTCACTTACCTGGTGCAGGCGGGTGCCTATGCCCGCACCGAGGATGCCGAACAACAACGCGCCAAGTTGGCGATGCTGGGATTCGAGGCGCGACTGACCGAACGCGAGCAGTCCGGGCGCACGATGTACAGGGTGCGAATCGGCCCGTTCGACAAGAAGGCCGACGCTGAGGCGGCGCGTGAAAAGCTCAAGGGCGGGGGCATCGAGGCGGCGTTGGTGACCGTCCAGAAATAGAGCCCGGATCAGAGGCGGTCTGAACTTCCGGCCCGAATCTGTCTCTGTCGCAAGTCGCTTTGAATCCGTTCCCGCGGATCGACCACAAGAAGGATCGAATGAAAATGAAACGTCGCGAATTCACCGCCACCTTGTTGGCTGCCGGCGCCGGCGCGGCCGTGATGGGCCAGGCCACGTTGAGCCAGGCCCAGGGCACGCCCACCGAGGGCAAGGACTATGTGCGCCTGAGCCAGCCGCTGCCGGCGGCGGCCGGCGGCAAGATCGAGGTGGTCGAGTTCTTCTGGTACGGCTGCCCGCACTGCAATGATTTCGAGCCCATGCTCGACGGCTGGGCCAAGAAACTGCCCGCCGATGTGTCGTTCCGCCGGGTTCCGGTGGCATTTCGCGACGAGCCGTTCGGCTCCCACCAGCGCATCTATTACGCGCTGGAGGCCATGGGCCAGGTCGACGCGCTGCACCGCAAGGTGTTCTACGCCATCCACAACGACCGCGCCAAGCTCGACAAGCCGGCCGACATCGCCGCCTTCATGGCCAAGAACGGGCTGGACAGCGCCAAGTTCCTCGACGTATTCAACTCGTTTTCGGTGCAGACCAAGGCGCGCCAGGCCAAGCAGTTGTCCGAGTCGTACAAGATCGACGGTGTGCCGGCCATGGGCATCCACGGGCGCTACTACACCTCGGGCAGCCTGGCCGGCTCGAACGACCGCGCGCTGGCGGTGGCCGACTTTCTGATCCAGCGCGCCCGCAAGGGCGGCTGAGCCGGCGGGCCGCAGCCCACCCAGGCACCGGGGCCTGAAACTGCCGGGCTAGAATAGCCTGCAAGTTTCATGCCCCCTATGAATCACCTCCCGTCTCTCTTTCGAATCGCAACCGGTCGCCGGGCGCTTGCCAGGCTTCTGATGGGCCTGGTTTGCGTGGTCGCCGGCGTCACGGCCCAGGCGGAAAGAGCCGACCGGTTCCAGAAGCTCAAGGTCGAAGCCGACCAACAGGGCCGGATCGACCTGGTCAACAACCTGGTGGTGTTCAACGGCAACGTGGTGGTCAGCAAGGGCAGCATGGTGATCCGGGCCGCGCGCGTGGAGTTGCGCGAAACCGCCGCCGGATACCACAACGCGGTGGCGTTCGGCGCCGACGGCAAACCCGCCACGTTCCGCCAGAAGCGCGACGGCGTGGACGAAACCATCGAGGGCGAAGCCGAACGGCTGGAATACGACGGCCGCGCCGACACCGTCAAGTTCATCAACCGCGCCTCGGTGCGGCGCCTGCGCGGCTCCAGCGTGGCCGATGAAATCAGCGGCAACGTGGTCAGCTACGACAGCATCGGCGAGGTCTTCAGCGTCTCGGGTGGCGCTGCGGCCACCCCGACCCAGCCGGCAGGGCGCGTGCGCGCCATCCTGACCCCGCGCGAAGGAACGGCAGCCGCCGAAGAAGCCGCCCAGAGTGCGTCCAAACCCAGCCCGCAACTCAAGCTGAGCCCCTCGCTGGGAGACCAGCGGTGATGCCCGCCGCCCCCGAGCCGGTGCGTGCGAACAACCACCGTCTCGAAGCCGTGGGCATGCAAAAGTCTTTCGGCGCCCGCAAGGTGGTGCACGACGTTCACCTGGCCGTCGACAGCGGTGAGGTGGTCGGGCTGCTCGGCCCGAACGGCGCCGGCAAGACCACCAGCTTCTACATGATCGTCGGCCTGGTGCGGGCCGACGCCGGCCAGATCAGCATCGAGGGGCGGCGCGTCGAGCGGCTGCCGATCCACCAGCGCTCGCGGCTGGGCCTGAGCTACCTGCCGCAGGAAGCGTCGATCTTCCGCAAGCTCAATGTCGAAGAAAACATCCGCGCCGTGCTGGAGTTGCAACTCGGCCCCGACGGCAGGCCGCTGAAACCGGCGCTGATCGAAGAACTGCTGAACCGCCTGCTGCACGACCTGAGCATCGACAAGCTGCGCGACTCGCCCGCGCTGGCCTTGTCCGGTGGCGAGCGCCGGCGCGTCGAGATTGCCCGCGCGCTGGCCACGCAGCCGCGCTTCATCCTGCTCGACGAGCCGTTTGCCGGGGTCGACCCGATCGCGGTGATCGAGATCCAGCGCATCATCAGTTTCCTCAAGAGCCGCGGCATCGGCGTGTTGATCACCGACCACAACGTGCGCGAAACGCTGGGCATCTGCGACCGCGCCTACATCATCAGCGAGGGGCGTGTGCTGGCCGAAGGCACGCCGGCCGAAATCGTCGGCAATGCCGACGTTCGGAAGGTCTACCTCGGCGAACATTTCCGCATGTAGGGCGCCCGTTTCAGCATGAAGCCCTCACTGCAGGTCCGGCTGTCACAGCATCTGGCGCTGACGCCGCAACTCCAGCAATCGATCCGGCTGCTGCAACTCTCCACGCTGGAGTTGCACCAGGAAGTCGAGCAGATGCTGGAGCAGAACCCATTTCTCGAAGCCGAGGAAGACAGCGCCCCGGCGTTCGAGCCGCTGGCCGAGCGGTTGTCGCCCGCCGAGCGCGCGGGCGAGCGCGAGACCGAGCGTGCCACCGACGCGGCCAGCGACGCCCGCGACGACGCCCCGGCGCTGGACAGCGCCGAGCGCGACGACTGGGAGAACGGCACCGAACGCGAAGACTTCGACGGCATCCGTGAAACACCGGGCAAGAGCAGCAGCGCGGGCGACAGCGACGACTTCGACGGGCGCGACCGCGACACCGCCGCGCCCAGCCTGCAGGACCATCTGCGCGAGCAGCTGCTGGGCCTGCGCCTGTCGAGCGAAGACGCTGCGGCGGTGAGGGTGCTGATCGAGTCGCTCACCGACGACGGTTATCTGGCCGACCCGCTGCCGGAGATCGCCGCGGCGCTGGCTGGCGATGCCGACGATGAAGAACAGGTCGGCGAGGTCCTCACCCGGCTGCAGTGCGCGCTGCAATGGTTGCAAAGCATGGAGCCCACCGGCGTGGGCGCGCGCGACCTGGCCGAATGCCTGAGCCTGCAGCTGCGCACCCATCCGCGCAGTGAAGCGCAGGCGGTGGCCATCCTGATCTGCAAGAACCACCTGGAGCTGCTGGCCCGGCGCGACCTGAAACGCCTGATGGCGGCCACCGGCGCCGATGAAGACATGCTCAAGCAAGCCCAGGCGCTGATCAAGCGGCTGGAGCCCAAGCCGGCGCGCCAGTTCGCGCGGGCCGAGGCGCTGATCATCGTGCCCGATGTGTTTGTGCAAAAAGCCGGCCGCGGCTGGAAGGTGGTGCTCAACCCCGATG
Organism: Methylibium sp.; assembly: GCA_031415135.1. Taxonomy (GTDB): domain Bacteria; phylum Pseudomonadota; class Gammaproteobacteria; order Burkholderiales; family Burkholderiaceae_C; genus LGRD01. The sequence goes on along the minus strand of JANORB010000038.1, from coordinate 29,534 downwards.
TGATGCCCAGGCTGCGCATCAACGACCTGTATGCCAACGCCATACGCCAGCAGCGCGGCCCGGGCAGCCGCAGTGGCGCCGACGCGCTCAACGGCGCCGGCGCCGGCTTGAATTCACGCCTGCAGGAAGCGCGCTGGTTCATGAAGAACATTCTGCAGCGCTTCGACACCATCCAGCGCGTGTCGCAGGCCATCGTCGAACGGCAGAAGAGCTTCTTCACGCACGGCGCCATCGCCATGAAGCCGCTGGTGCTGCGCGAGATCGCCGATGAGCTGGGCCTGCACGAGTCGACCATCTCGCGCGTGACGACGGCCAAGTACCTGTCGACGCCGTTCGGCACCTTCGAGCTGAAGTACTTTTTCGGCTCGTCGCTCAACACCGAGGCGGGTGGCAATGCGTCGAGCACGGCGGTGCGCGCGCTGATCCAGCAGCTCGTCGACGCCGAGGACGCCATCAAGCCGCTCAGCGACAGCCAGATCGCGCAGATGCTCGAAGAGCAGGGCATCCAGGTCGCGCGCCGCACGGTGGCCAAGTACCGCGAGGCGCTGCGGATTGCGCCGGCCAACTTGCGGCGCGCGCTGTAGCCCATGCCGCTGCCGCTGTTTTTGCCCTGTGCCGCGGGCGTCGAAGAGTGGCTGTTCGAGGAAGTGCAACGCCTGCTGCCCGGGGCGCGCATCGAGCGCGCGCGCGGCGGCGTGGCGCTTGAGGGCGACCCGCACGAAGTCATGCTGCTCAACCTCGAAAGCCGGCTTGCGCAGCGCGTGCTGATCGAGGTGGCCGAAGCGCCGTACCGCCACGAGAACGATTTGTACGCCATGGCGCGGGCGGTCGACTGGTCGCAGTGGATCACCCCGCAACACAGCTTGCGGGTGGACACCACGGCCCAGCGCAGCCCCTTGAACAGCCTGAACTTCGCGGCCCTGCGCATCAAGGACGCGGTGTGCGACATGCTGCGCGAGACCACCGGCGAGCGCCCCAGCGTCGACACCCGCCAGCCCGACCTGCACCTCGTGCTGCATGCGGGGCCGGAGCGCGCCGCGCTGTATGTGGACAGCTCGGGCGAGTCGCTGTTCAAGCGCGGCTGGCGCGAAGACGTGGGCGACGCGCCGCTGAAAGAAACCCTGGCCGCCGCGATGCTCGCCGCGGCCGGCTGGCGCGGCACGCCCGAGGCCGGCGGCGCGCTGCACGACCCGTGCTGCGGCTCGGGCACGATTGCCATCGAAGCCGCGCAAATCGCCTGCGGCATCGCGCCGGGGCTGAAGCGGCGCTTTGCCTTCGAGCGCCTGCTGCCGTTTGCCAGCCCCGAGATGCGCGCCCAGCTGCAGCGCCTCCGAAGCGCGGCGCAGGCCCGCATTCATGCCAGCGGCGTGCCCATCGTCGCCAGCGATGTGTCGTTCCGGATGGTCGACTTCGCGCGTCGCAACGCGCAGCGCGCCGGGGTCGAAGCGGCCATCACGTTTCATGGTGGCGATGCACTGGAGCGGCCCGCGCCGACCCTGCCGCCGGCGCTGCACGGCACGCTGATGATCAACCCGCCCTACGGTGAGCGCATCGAGGTCGGTGGCAAGGCCGCGCGGCGACGGCACGCCGGCCAGGATCGGCCGGATGACAACAAGGCGTTGCCGGACGACTTCTTCGCCCGGCTGGCCGCGCACTGGAAACGCGCCTACACCCAGCACCCCGCCGGCTGGACCGCGTATGTGCTCAGCCCCGACATGAAGCTGCCCAGCGCGATGCGCTTGAAAGAATCACGCCGGGTGCCGATGTGGAACGGGCCGATCGAGTGCCGGCTGTTCCGGTTCGACCTGGTGGCGGGGTCGGCGCGTGCGAGCCCGAAGGACGTCGCGCGCGGCGTGTGAGCAAGGCCTGCGGCTTCACGGCCGCAGCAAGGGCCAGCTTCTAGCGCTTCATCAACATCCCGAGCAGATCGCTCACGTTGCCGAGCCCGCCTTGCGGCATCTGCCCCTGCGGCGTGAGGCGATCCACCACCTCGGGCAGCATCTGCGAGAGCTGCGATGACGCGTCGCCATGCGACAGGCCCAGTTGCCTGGCCAGGTTGGCGACCATGTCCGAACCGAGCACGTTGTTCAGTTGATCGGCCGAGATCGGCATGTTCTGGCCGCTGCCGATCCACGAGCTCACCACATCGCCCATGCCGCTTTGCTGCGCCTTGCCCAGAATCGAGCCCAGGCCGCCACCGCCCTGGCCGTTGTTGGCCAGCATGCCGACGATGGCATTGAGCAGCGCCGCATTGCCGCCACCACCTTGTTGCCCACCGCCCAACATGCCCACCACTGAATCGAGCAAACCCATCACGCACTCCGAGAGTTAAGGAACGGCGCGATTCTGGAGGGTCCGCTGGTGCATGGCAAGCCATGTCAATGCCGCCCCGGTCAGCAACACCGGCACCATCGAGCCGATGTTCAGCCAGGTCCAGCCCTGGGTCGTGATGAGCGCCCCGGAGCTGAACGAGGTGACGATCATGATGGTGTAGACCACCGTGTCCATCGCCGCCTGAGCGGTGGTTTTTTCCTCCGCCCGGTAGGTCTGTGTGAACAGTGTGGTGCCGCCGATGTAGAGGAAATTCCAGCCCACGCCGAGCGCGAACAGCGCCACCAGAAACTGCATCAGGTCGACCCCGCTGAGCGCCACCACGATGCACAGCGCGTTGAGCGCGACCCCTGCTCCCATCACCGCCAGGCAGCCGAACCGCTGGATCAGCGAGCCGGTGAAAAAGCTCGGCGCGAACATGCCCAGTACATGCCATTCCAGCACCAGCGCGGCGCTCTTGAACGGGTGTGCGCATTGCGCCATCGCAATCGGCGTGGCCGCCATCAGCAGGTTCATCACGCCATAGCCCAGCGCGCTGGCGGCCACCGCGACGATGAAGACCGGCTGGCGCGCGATCTCGCGCAGCGGCCGGCCCGGGTGGGCCGCGCTGGGTTGCGGGATTGGGGGGAAGCGGATGAACGCCAGCGTCAGCAGCGCCAGAAGCGCCACCCCCACCAGCGCGGCATACGCGCCGGCGAACGGCGCCGGCAACGCCTCGCGTGTGGCGCTGGCCAGATTGGGCCCGACCACGGCGCCGAAAATGCCACCGGCCAGCACCCACGAAATGGCCTTTTCCTTGAACGCAGGCGCCACCAATTCAGTTGCCGCAAAGCGGTACAAAGCCGCATTGGCGTTGTAGTAACCCGCCACCACGGTGGCTGCGACCAGCAGCCAGAAGTCGTGCGTCGATGCCGCATACGCGCACAACGCGCTCGACCCCATCGCCACCACCAGGCCGGCCTGGAACGCCCGCTTGCGGCCCCAGCGGCGCTGGTGGCGGCCCACCATGCCGGCGCACAGCGCGCCGCCGGCCACGTAGCCGGTGATAGGCAAAGCGGCCATCCACGCACTCGGCGCCAGGCTCAGGCCCACCAGCCCGTTGATGGCGATGAAGGTGACGTTGTGGGTCAGGAAAAATCCCTGGCACAGCGCGAGCAACAGGAGTTGAAGGTTCATCAGGGACTCTGGAATGAGGCTGGCGCCGACAGCGCCAGATGGGCCAGCAGCGCCAGCGGCGCCGTGTCCGCGCGCAGCACGCGCGGGCCCAGGCAGACCGGCACGAACGCGGCGCTGCGCGCGCTCGCTTCTTCGGCCTCGGTCAGGCCGCCCTCGGGGCCGCTCAGGCACAGCACGCCGGCCGCCTGGCTTGATGCGGCCGCTAGCGCCACCCCGGCAAAACTGAGCAGCACCCGTTGCGCGGCACCCGGCGCCGGCAAGCGCGCGAGCCACGCGTCGAAGACCAACACCGGCTCGACACGCGGCACGCGGGTCCGCCCGCTTTGCTCGCACGCGGCCACCGCCACGGCTTGCCAGTGGGCCTGCTTTTTCAGTGCGCGCTCGCCGCTCAGGCGCAGCACCGAGCGTTGACACACCAGCGGCTGAATGGCCGCCGCGCCGAGCTCGGTGGCCTTCTCGATCAGCGAGTCCATGCGTTCATTGGCCGGCATGCCCAGTGCCAGCGTCACCGGCAGCGCCAGTTCGCGGTCGACGGCATCGTGCTCGTCGATCCGCACCTGCACCTCGCTGCGGCCCATGCGCCCAACCGTTGCGCGCCACTCGCCCCCTCGACCGTTGAACAAGGTCAACTTGTCGCCGGGCTGCAGGCGCAGCACCTGCACATGGCGCGCCGGTCCGCTGGGCAAAACGAGGGTCGAACCGCAGGTCAAGGGCTGGTCAACGTACAGGCGGGGCGGCATGCGAACAGTGTGCCCGAGATAATCTGGCCTCCCGCAACAGGAGACGCCGATGGCCACCGACGCTGAACGCCTGGATGAAGCCGACGCCTGCCATGACGGCCACCCCGCGCGCGGCGCCGAGTTGCTGCGGGCGATCGACGCCGCGCAGCTGCCGTCTGCACGATGGCCCGGTTATGCCTTCTTGCTGAACCATGTGCTGGGCGAAAAGCTGAACCGCTGGGACGAGGCACTGCAGCGCCAGCGACAGTTGCTGAGCCTGGCACAACCCGCACCCGCCGCCGCGCTGTGGCGCCAGGCCGCCACCGCCGCGCGGCTCGCCGCCGCGGGGGCCGAGGCCGACGCGCTGGCGCACGCTTTCGCGCAGGCCAGCGGCGCCTCGCTGGAGCACGGCGGCGACGTGCTGCGGCTCAGCGCGGCGATGTTCCGGGCCCCCGGCCTCGCCCCGGCTGAAGCGGGCGAGCACGTGCTGGCCGCGCTGGCCCCGCTGGGCGGCGCGGCTTGGCTGGCCGCCAATCCGCTCGACGCCAGCGTGGCCGCGTGCGTCAACAACATGGCCAGCGGCCTTCTCGACCGGCCCGTGACCGACCTGCGGCACCCCACCGCACGCACCGCGCTGGCCCAGGCCGCCGAGCAGGCACAGCGCTTCTGGCTGCGTGCCGGCACCTGGCTGCAGCACGAGCGGGCGCTCTACCAGCGCGCAATGGTGTGCAATGCGCTGGGCCAGCCGCACGAAGCCCGCGCCCATGCGCGCGCCGCGCTGGCCCTGCTCGACGCGCACGACACCGGGCATGCCGAAGACGTCGACCGCGCACTCATCGAGCTCGAACGCCAGCACGCGTGCGAGCGCCTGGGCCTGAGCGAAGCCGACACCGCCAGGCACAACGCCAATACGCTGGCCGGACGATTCGACGATGCGGCGCTGACGCGCTGGTTCGAGCAGCGCGCGCAAGCGCTCCAGTCCATGCCGCAACGCTGACCGGCGGCCGTTGCGACCCAGCTTGCGGCCGCGGTGAGACCGAACGTGATTCAGCGCGCGCTGCGCCGCAGCCAGACCCGCAGCTTGCGCCGCATCACCTGCACCGCGCGCCAGGTGTACGACGCATGCACCGCCGCCGTGACGCGCAGCTTCGTCTGCCGCCACCAGCCCAGCGCGCGTGCGAACCACGCCAACCGCATCAGCTGAGGCTCGCTCAGGATGAACAGGCGGCCGACCAGCGCGGTGCCGAGCAGCTTGGCGACCACGATGACCGCCAGGCCCAGCGCCGCCTGGCCGCGCTGAATGAACCACAGCGCCGCCAGTTTCACCGGCAACAGCAGCAGCGAGGGCAGCAAGAACAGCAGCAGCGCCTGCCACGGGCTCAGGCGCTGAATGCGTGCTTCGAGCCGCGCCAGCGGCGGCCACCGCGCCAGCCGCGCCGCCCACGCGGTGAGCGGCCGCCAGCCCCATTCCTCGAAAAACAGCGCCAGCGCGGCCAGCGTCAGCAGCACGCCGCGCACGAGGCGCCAGAGCCAGCGCCAGGCCGGTTTCAGATCGATCATCCGCAGGCCTCGCCGGCCAGCCAGTCGCTGACGATGGCGCGGGTGTAGACGCTCGCCACGGCTTCGATGAAGCGCGTGAAATCGACATGCGCGCTGGCATCGGCGCGGTCGGAAATGCTGCGCAGCACGCCGAACGGCCGGCCGAAATCGGTGCACACCTGGGCCAGCGCGGCGCCCTCCATTTCGACCGCCAGCACGTCGGGCAAGGCCGTGCGCAGGGCCGCGCTGTCGTCGGCGCTGGAAACGAACCGGTCGCCGCTGGCGATCAGGCCGCGGTGCACGGACGGCCGCGCGATGCCCAGGCCGGCCAGCCGGGCCGCGCCGATCAGGTCGCCCGCGCGCCGCACGCAGCGCCGCGCCGCGGCAGCCAGCGCATCGGCAAGCGCAGCATCGGCGTGGAAGCGCGAGCGCCCGGTCAGTGGAATCTCGAAACGCGGGAACAGCGGCGAAGCGTCCATGTCATGCTGGATCAGCTGCTGAGCCACCACCACATCACCCACCCGCACCCTCGGCCCCAGGCCGCCGGCCACACCAGTGAGCACCACCCGGCCGGCGTCGAAGCGCTGCACCAACAGCGTCGCCGTGGTGGCCGCCGCCACCTTGCCGATGCCCGACAGCACCAGCACCACGGGCCGGCCATGAATTTCGCCTTGGTGAAACTCGCGCCCGGCCAGCGTCTCGCGCGCCGGGTTCCGCAGCAAAGGCAGCAGCGCACGAAGTTCTTCGTGCATGGCGCTGACGATGGCGATGCGGGTCACATCGACATCATCGCCGAAGGCGTCAACCCATCGACAGCCGGCAGACCGGCAGCCTCAAAGGGTCGTCCAGCCGTTCGCGAGCGCGATCTTGAGCAGATCGCTCGCAGAATCGACACCGAGCTTGCGGCGCAGGCTGAGGCGGTGCGTCTCGACGGTGCGCACGCTGATGTCGAGTTGCCGGGCGACCAGCTTGTTGCTGCGGCCATGCGCCAGCAGCAGCAGCACCTCGTGCTCGCGCGCGGTCAGCTGCGAGGCCATGCCGCCGGTCTGCGCGACCAGGTTCGAGACCTGGGCGCTGAAGTAGTTGCCGCCGGCCCAGACCGCCCCGATGGCCGCGATGATCTCTTCGGTCGGGGACTCTTTCAACACGTAGCCACGCGCGCCGGCGCGGATGGCGCTGAGCACGTACTCACGGTTGTCGAACATGCTGAGCATCAGCACCCGGATCGCGGGGTGCCGCTCGCGCAAGGCAGTCGCCAGCTCGATACCGTTCATGCCGCGCATGCCTACGTCGACCAGCATCAGGTCGGGCGCGTCAGTGGCCGCCAGCGCCAGCGCCTGTTCGCCGCTGGCGGCCTCGCCGACGACCTGCAGGCCCGGCACCACCGACAGGCGGGCCCGCAGGCCGTCACGCACCAGCGAATGGTCATCGACGATGACGATGCGAATGGTCGGGGTCGCCATGCTCAGGCCAGGCCCGTCAACGGGAAGCTGGCGGTGACGGCGGTGTGGCCTGGCTGCGAGACCAGCTCGAACGTGCCGCCGTTGCGCTCGACGCGCTCGCGCATGTTGGTCAGGCCGATGCCCCGGTCCTTGCTGAGCTCGACCGTCTGCACGTCGAAGCCGCAGCCGTCGTCGGTGATGCGCAGCTCGAGCTTGTCACCGCCATCGTCGAGCCGAATGTCGACATGGCGCGCCCGCGCGTGCCGCTCCACGTTGCGCAGCGCTTCCTGCGCGACGCGGAACAGGCTCACCGCCTGCAGCTCGGGCAGGTGCTCGGCGTGCAACTGCGGCAGCACCCGCACCGCCATGCCGCTGCGCTGCGCCATTTCGTTGCCGATGTGCTCCAGCGCGGCCGGCAGGCCCAGGTCGTCGAGCAGGGCCGGGCGCAGATCGTGCGAGATGCGCCGCACCTCGCCGATGGCCTTGGACAGCGCCGCGACCTCGGGGTCGAGGTTCGTGACCGGCAATTCGCCCGGGTGCGCGAGCCGGTGGCCGACCAGCTCGAAGCGGTACTTGATCGACACCAGCAGTTGGCAGATGTGGTCGTGAAGCTCGCGCGAAACCCGTGTGCGCTCCTCCTCTTGCGAGCTGACCACGCGGTGCGCCAGCGCCTTCAGCTTGCGGTCGGCCTGGCGCTGCTCGCTGATGTTCAACGCCAGGCCGCCCGCGAACACCGCCAGCGCGGCGACCACCGCCACCGTGGCCAGCCCGAGCAGCGTCTGGCGCGCGCTGGCAATCAGGTTGCCGCGCAGCCGGGCGGACGCCGCGTCCACGTCGTCGAGGTAGATGCCGGTGCCCAGCATCCAGCCCCAGCGCGGCAGCGCCACCGAATAGCCGAGCTTGCGTTCAATGCGGCCCGTCGAGGGCTTGGGCCAGAGGTAGCGCTGGTAGCCGCCACCTTCCCTGGCGCGTGCAATCAACTCTTGAATCACATAGGTGCCGTTCGAGTCGCGCATGTTCCAGAGGTTCTGGCCGACCAGGTCGGGCATGCGCGGGTGCACCAGGTTCAGGCCGTCATTGGCGTAGACGAAAAAATAGCCATCGTCGCCGAAATTCATGCTGGACAGGATGGCCTTGGCCTGCTCCTTCGCGGCCTCGTCGTCGCGCCCGGCGCCGTACAAGTGCTCGATCGACGTGAGCGCCAGCTCGATGTAGCTGCGCAACTCGTCGCGCTTGGTGTTGAGCAGCGTCTCTTCCAGCACCTGCGCCTGCTGGCGTTCGAGCCGCTGTGTCTCGACCACCAGCAGGCCACCGATGACAGCGATCGCAAACAGCAGCGGTGCCACGGCCAGCGAAAGAATCTTTGCCTTCAGTCTCATGGACCGATTGTGATGTCTGCCGCAGGCGGGCTGACAAGGCCTGCAGTCGCTCACGTTTTGGCGCTGCCTCGTTTTGGCTGCGCCGAAACTCGGCCTTGCTCGAGTTTTTGGCTGCGCCGAAACTCGGCCTTGCCTCGTTTTCCCCTATGCACTACTACGCAGTCGGACCACGCAGTCATGCGCATGCGCGGCGGCGCGGCGACGACGACACTCGGTGACCGCCGCAAAGCTGGCCCGGCTCGGGTCTGCGCGCATCGAGTCACATCAACCCCAGGAGACTTTCAATGTTTCGTTTCACCAGGATCGCCACCGCCGCCGCGCTGTTTGGCCTGAGCAGCCTGAGCATGGCCGCCGACCCGATCAAGATCGGCGTGGCCGGCCCCTTCACCGGCGGCTCCTCGTCGATGGGCGTCAGCATGCGCGACGGCGTGCGCCTGGCCACCGACGAGATCAACAAGGCCGGCGGCGTGCTGGGCCGCCAGTTGCTGCTGGTGGAGCGCGACGACGAGGCGAAAAACGAACGCGGCGTGCAGATCGCCCAGGAGCTGATCAACAAGGAAAAGGTCACCGCCACGGTCGGCTACATCAACACCGGTGTCGCGCTGGCCTCGCAACGCTTTTTCCAGGAAGCCAAAATCCCGGTGATGAACAACGTGGCCACCGGCTCGATCATCACCAAGCAGTTCGAAAAGGACGCCGACAACTACATCTTCCGCAACTCGGCGCACGACAGCATCCAGGCACCGATGATCGTGGAAGAGGCGATCACGGGGCGCGGCTTCAAGAAGGTCGCGATCCTGGCCGACTCCACCAACTACGGCCAGCTCGGGCGCGAAGACCTGGAGAAGGCACTGAGCGCCAAGAGCGTCAAGGCGGTCGCGGTCGAGAAGTTCAACATCAAGGATGTGGACATGACGGCGCAGTTGCTCAAGGCCAAGGAAGCCGGCGCCGAAGCCGTGCTGACCTATGCCATCGGCCCCGAGCTGGCGCAGATCGCCAACGGCATGACCAAGCTTGGCTGGAAGGTTCCGCTGATCGGCAGCTGGACGCTGTCGATGGCCAACTTCATCGACAACGCCGGCCCCGGCGGTGAGGGCGCGCGCATGCCGCAGACCTTCATCCAGGAGCCGACCACGCCGAAACGCCAGGCCTTCATCATCAGCTACCTGAAAACCTTCAACCCGAAGAACGCGCGCATGGATTCACCCGTGTCCGCCGCCCAGGGCTATGACTCGGTCTACCTGCTGGCCGCTGCGATCAAGCAGGCGAACAGCACCGAGGGTCCGAAAATCAAGGCCGCGCTCGAAGACCTGAAGACACCGGTCGAAGGCGTGGTCACGACCTACACCAGGCCGTTCTCGAAGACCGACCACGAAGCGATCACGGCCAACATTCCGGTGTTCGGCGAGGTCAAGGGCCAGCGCGTGGTGTACGCCTACCCGGACGACCAGAAGAAGGCTTCTGAAATCCGCGTCAAGAAGTAAGGCCACCGCCGAGTCGGCGCCGCCCGGGCGGGTCCCGGGTGGCGCCGTGTCTTGAGGGCCGCGCCCACGTGCACCACGCGCCCCACTCCGCCGACACGCGCGCGCAGCCCTGCGGCGCCCCACGAGAGTCGCCATGCAAATCCTGACCCAACTGATCTTCAGCGGCATCGCGCTGGGGATGATCTATGCCGTCATCGCGTTCGGCTACCAGCTCACGTTCGCCACGTCGGACACGCTGAACTTCGGCCAGGGCGACGCCTTGATGCTGGGCGCGCTGGTCGGCCTGACCCTCGTCGGACTGGGCGTGAACTACTGGCTCATGATCCCGCTGGTGTGCCTGTTCGGCGCGCTGCAGGGCGCCTTCGTCGAGCGCATCGGTGTGCGGCCGGCGATCAAGATCAAGTCGGAGTTCGGCTGGATCATGTCGACCATCGCGCTGGGCATCATCTTCAAGAACGTGGCCGAGAACGTGTGGGGCCGCGACGACTTGAAGTTCCCGTCGCCGCTGCCGGAATCGCCGCTCAAGTTCCTCGGCGCCAACGTGCTGCCGATGGAAATCCTGGTGGTCGGCGGCGCGATCCTGATGATGCTGGCGGTGGAGTTCTTCAACCGCAAGACGATCTACGGCAAGGCCGTGGTCGCCACCTTCAACGACCGCGACGCCGCCAAGCTGATGGGCATCAACACCGGCCTGGTGATCACCTTCTCGTATGCGCTGTCGTCGTTGACCGCCGCCTTTGCCGGCGTGCTGATCGCGCCGCTCACGCTGACCGGCGCCACCATGGGCGCGGTGCTGGGCCTCAAGGCCTTCGCGGTGGCCATCATCGGTGGCTTGACCAGCGGCCTGGGCATCGTGGTGGGCGGCATCATCCTCGGCGTGGCCGAGACGACAACCGGCTTCTACCTCAGCACCGGCTACAAGGACGTGCCCGGCCTGGTGTTGCTGCTGATCGTGCTGGCCGTGCGGCCGCAAGGCCTGTTCGGCAAGAGCGTCATCAAGAAGGTTTGATCGATGAAGCGCTCCCACCTTCTTCTGGCCATCGTCGGCTTCGCAGCCCTGCTGCTGTTCCCGGTAGGCATCACGAACCCGTACTACATCCATCTGCTTGAGACCATCATGATCTACGCGATCGTGCTGTTCGGTCTGGACATCGTGGTCGGCTACACCGGGCAGGTGTCACTCGGCCACGCCGGCCTGTTCGGGGTCGGTGCCTACACCGCCGGTGTGCTGGTGTTCAAGCTCGCCGCGCCGCTGTGGATCACGCTGCCGGCGGCCGTGCTGGTGACGGCCGGCTTCGGCGCGCTGCTGGCGCTGCCGGCGCTGCGCGTGTCGGGGCCGTACCTGGCCATGGTGACGCTGGCCTTCGGCACCATCATCCAGATCCTCATCAACGAAATGAGCTTCCTGACCGAAGGGCCGCTCGGCATCAAGCTCGAAAAGCCGTCGATGTTCGGCCACAAGCTCGACGAGCGCGAGTTCTACTGGCTGGTGGCGGTGCTGATGGTGCTGGCGCTGATCGTGGTGCACCGCATCCTGCGCTCGCACCTCGGGCGCGCCTTCGAGGCGCTGCGCGGCAGCCCGGTGGCGTCGGACTGCATGGGCGTGTCGGTGTACCGCTACAAGGTTTATGCGTTCGTCATCAGCGCCGGATTTGCCGGTCTGGCCGGCAGCCTGTATGCGTACTCCGAACAGTACATCTCGCCCAACTCGTACAACTTCGAGTTGACCGTGCTGTTCCTGCTGGCGGTCATCATGGGCGGTCGCAAGAGCCGCATCGGCGCGCTGGTGGGCGCGGCCATCATCGTGCTGCTGCCCAAGCTGCTCGACGACATCGAGATGTTCCGCTACGTGTCGGTCGGCCTGGCCTTGCTGGTGCTGCTGGTGGCGGTGCTCGGCGTTCAGCGCGGGCGCGTCACGTTGAAGCAGATGGCGATTCCACTGCTCGGCAGCGTCGCGCTGGCGGTGTTGTCGTTCTGGCTGAAGACGATGACCGACTGGCGCTTGTCGATCTTCGGCGTGATCATGCTGTTTGTCGTGTACTACCTGCAGGACGGCATCGTCGGCTTCGTGCGCAGCGCGTTGAACCTGCGCTCACGCCCGACCGACGACGCCGAGAGCGAGGATGCGAGCCACCTGCCCGCCGTCAGCGACGGCTTGTCGACGGCAAAGGCCGGCGCGGGCGAATTGCTCAGCGCCACCGGCGTGCTGATGCAGTTCGGCGGCCTGAAGGCGTTGAACAACGTCGACCTGAGCGTCCAACGCGGCACCATCCATGGCCTGATCGGACCGAACGGCTCGGGCAAGAGCACGATGATGAATGTGCTGACCGGCATCTACGTTCCCACCGCCGGCGCGATCTCGTTCGCCGGCCGGTCGCTGGTCGGGCGCACCTCGTCCGACATCGCGCTGTCGGGCATCGCGCGCACGTTTCAGAACGTGCAGTTGTTCGGCGAGATGACGGCCTTGCAGAACGTGATGGTCGGCCTGCACCACAGCTTCGACGCCAACCTGCTCGACGTGTCGCTGCACCTGCCGCGCTACAAGCGCGAGAACCTGCAAGCCACCGCGCGCGGCATGGCGCTGCTCAAGTTCGTCGGGCTGGCGGCGCTGGCGCACGAGGAAGCGCGCAACCTGCCCTATGGCAAGCAGCGCCTGCTCGAGATCGCGCGTGCGCTGGCGCTCGACCCGCAATTGCTGCTGCTCGACGAGCCCGCCGCCGGCCTGACCGCGCCCGACATCAAGGAGCTGATCAGCTTCATCCGCAAAATCCGCGAGCACGGCGTGACGGTGATCCTGATCGAGCACCACATGGACGTGGTGATGAGCATGTGCGACACCGTCTCGGTGCTCGACTTCGGCCAGAAGATCGCCGAGGGTGACCCGGCCACGGTGCAGGCCGACGAGAAGGTGATCGAAGCCTATCTCGGCGGGACAGCGGCTTGAACGTCAACCCCCCGACCGCCGAGTACGTCGGCCGACCCCCCGAAGGGGTGCGGGCCGGCTTGGGGCGGCCCGGCGCTCGGCCCGCTCACCATTGCAACGAGATGCGCACACCATGCTGACCATCAATAACTTGTTCGCCGGCTACGGCAAGGTGCAAGTCCTGCACGGCATCTCGATCGACGTGCCCAAAGGCAAGGTCGTGACCCTGATCGGCTCCAACGGTGCCGGCAAGACGACGACGATGCGGGCCGTCTCCGGCATGATCGCGCCGACCGCCGGCGACATCACGCTCAACGGCAAGCGCATCGAAGGCCTGGAGTCTTATCACATCGCCAAGCTGGGCCTGGCGCATTCGCCCGAAGGCCGCCGCGTGTTCGCCACCATGACCGTGAGCGACAACCTCATCCTTGGCGCGTTCCCGCGCCTGACCGGCAGCCGGCCGAGGGGCGACGTGGCGGCCGATCTGGAGCGCGCGCTGGAGCTGTTCCCGCGCCTGAAAGAAAGACGCCAGCAACTCGCCGGCACCTTGTCGGGCGGCGAGCAGCAAATGCTGGCGATGGCGCGCGCGGTGATGCTCAACCCCGAGGTGGTGCTGCTCGACGAGCCGTCGATGGGACTGGCGCCGATCCTGGTGGCCGAGGTGTTCCGCATCATCGAGCGACTGAAGAGCGAAGGCGTGACGATGCTGCTGGTCGAGCAGTTCGCCGCCGCCGCGCTCGGCGTGGCCGACTACGGCTACGTGCTCGAAAACGGCCGCATCTCGGTGCATGGCCCGGCGGCCAGGCTGCGCGACGACCCCGCGGTGAAAGCCGCCTACCTTGGGGGTGGCAGCGCGCACTGAGCGCCTGAGAGCGCCCCCAGGCGGCGTTGCCGCCGCCCCCCGAGGGGGATGAGCAAAGTCTCAAATCCACACATCAGACATGAAGCGCCGTGTCTTGCTCGGATAGAGGATGTTGGCCTTTGTTCTTGCTCAAGCACTCACAGGCAACGCCGCGCGCTCAGGCCTTGTCGCGCAACTCCCTCCGCAAGATCTTGCCGACCGGCGACTTGGGCAGCTCGGTGCGGAACTCCACCGTCTTGGGCCGCTTGTAGCCGGTGAGTTGGGTCTCGCAGTACTTGCGCACGTCGGCCTCGGTCACGGCCGGGTTGCTGCGCACGATGACCAGCTTGACCGCTTCGCCGGCCTTGGCGTCAGGCACGCCCACCGCCGCGCACTCCAGGATGCCCGGCATCTGCGTCACCACGTCTTCGACTTCGTTCGGGTAGACGTTGAAGCCGCTCACCAGGATCATGTCTTTCTTGCGATCGACGATTTTGAAGTAGCCGCGTTCGTCCACCGTGCCGATGTCGCCGGTGCGAAAAAAACCGTCGGCCGTCATCACCTTGGCGGTTTCGTCCGGCCGCTGCCAGTAGCCGGCCATCACCTGCGGGCCCCTGATGGCGATCTCGCCCGGCGTGCCCAGCGGCACCTCGTTGCCGTCGTCGTCGAGCAGGGTCAGCTCGGTGTTGGGCATGGGCAGGCCGATGTTGCCGCTGTAGGCGCTGCTGTCCACCGGGTTGCAGGTCGCCGACGGGCTGGTTTCGCTCAGGCCATAACCTTCGACGATCGGGCAACCGGTTTTTTCAAGCCACAGCTTGGCGGTGGCGCTTTGCACCGCCATGCCGCCACCCACCGAGATCACCAGGCCGCTCCAGTCGACCGTGTTGAAGTCGGCGTGGTGGGCCATCGCGTTGAACAGCGTGTTGACGGCGGGGAAGCTGTGGAACTTCTGGCCCGCGAGTTCCTTGAACACGCTCGGCAGGTCACGCGGATTCGCGACCAGGATGTTGCAGCCGCCCATGCGCATGGCCAGCATCATGTTGGTGTTGAAACCAAAGATGTGATAGATCGGCAGCGCGCAGATGGTGACCACCTGCTGGCCGGCCGGAATCTTCTTGAGCGCCGGCTGGTACCAGGCTTCGGCCTGCAGGATGTTGGCCACCAGGCAACGGTGCGGCAGCACCGCGCCCTTGCTGACGCCGGTGGTGCCGCCGGTGTATTGCAGCACCGCGATGTCGTCGGGCCCCACCTGCGCGGGCTTGAAGGCCTTGCCGCGGCCCTGGGCCACGGCGTCGTTGAACGAGACGGCGCCGGGCAGGTTGAAGGCCGGCACCATCTTCTTGACGTTGCGCACCACGTAGTTGACGATCAGCTTCTTCGGGAAGCCCAGCATGTCGCCCAGCGCGGTGACGATCACCTTCTTGGTGGGCACCGCGGCCATCACCTGCTGCAAGGTGGTGGCGAAGTTCTCCACCATGATGATCAGCTTGGCGCCCGAGTCCTTCAGCTGGTGCTCCAGTTCGCGCGGTGTGTACAGCGGGTTCACGTTCACCACCACGTAGCCGGCGCGCAGGATCGCGGCCACGGCCACCGGGTACTGCGGCACGTTGGGCATCATCACGGCGATGCGGTCACCTTTCGCGAGGCCTTGCGCCTGCAGGTACGCGGCCAGCGCGCGCGAGGCATCGTCGACCTGGGCGAACGTGATGGCCTTGCCCATGAACTGGTAGGCCGGCAGCGCGGCGTTCTTCTTGAAACTCTCTTCGAGAAGCGCGACCAGCGACGGGTACTGCTCGACGTCGATGTTCGCCGGGACACCTTGCGGATATTGCTTGAGCCAGGTCTTGTCCATGCGGTGCTCCGAGGTCAGAGCCGGATTCTGGGCTAGCGACGGCGCGCGCCGCATCAGGGGATTCGATAGCGGAATCCAGCTCGTCTCGGCAGCGAGTGCCTAGGTGTTTCCCCACAATTGACGGCGCCACGACCGGCTCGTACGCTGCCCGAATTGGTCAGGCCACTTGACCTGAACACTCCGTCGACCACCCGCTGTTCCATGCCGCTGCAAGCCATCGAACCGCGCCGCCTGTACCGCCAGATCGCGGACCAGTTGCGCGCACTGATCGAGCGCGCCGAGTTTGCGGTGGGCACGCGCCTGCCGCCGGAACGAGACCTGGCCGCGCAGCTGGGCGTGTCGCGTCCGTCGGTGCGCGAGGCCTTGATCGCGCTGGAGGTCGAGGGCCTGGTCGAGGTGCGCATGGGTTCGGGCGTGTATGTGCGCAAGCCGGAGGGCCCGGCGCACCGCCCGGTCACCGCCGAAGGCCCGCTGGAGATCATCCGGGCGCGCCAGCTGATCGAAGCCGAACTCGCCGCTCACGCGGCGCGCCACATGAAAAAGCCGCAGCTTGCCGCGCTGCGCGAGGCCGTCCGCCTGATGGAACAAGAGGCCGCCGCCGGCCAGACGCCCGCCCAGGGCGACCGCTTGTTTCACACGCTGATTGCCGAGGCGTCCAACAACTCGGTGTTGCTGCGGGTCGTGACCGAGTTGTTCGACGAGCGCCGCAACCCGCTGTTCGAACAACTGGGCAGCCACTTTGAAACCGCCGCCAGCTGGGCCGCCGCGATTGCCGAGCACCGGCAGGTGCTCGGAGCGATCGCCGCCCGGTCGCCGCAGTCGGCGCGCGATGCGATGTCGCAGCACCTGTCGAATTCGCACGACCGATTCACCGCCAACTGGCCCGGCGCAACACGGGTTGCGGCGCCGCGCCGCATGGCATCACGCAAGACAGCCTGAGGACACACGCCGATGGCACTGACCCGCACCCTGCCCAGCATGCCCGGGTCGGCGCTGGACGCGTTGCGCGCCGCGCATGAGTGAGTTCCCGACGCTCGGGACCGACCGGCTGCTGCTGCGCGAAATCAGCGCTGCGGATGCGCCGGCCTTGCTGGCGATCCATGGCGATGCCGAGGCCATGCGCTGGTTCGGCACCGACCCGCTGACTGACGTTGCACAAGCCGAGGAACTGGTCGAGACGTTTGCCGGCTGGCGCCGCATGCCCCACCCCGGCGTGCGCTGGGGCATCGAACGACGGGCCGACAAGCAGTTGGTCGGAACCTGCGGCCTGACCAAGTGGAACCGCGGCTGGAAAAGCTGCATCGTCGGCTACGAGCTGGCGCGCTCCGCGTGGGGCAGCGGCTACATGGCGGAGGCACTGCAGGCCGGCCTGACCTGGGGCTTTGTCTGCATGGCGTTGAACCGCATCGAAGCCCAGGTGCATCCGCGCAATGAAGCGTCGCTCAAGCTGGTGCGCAAGCTCGGGTTTGTCCAGGAGGGCCATTTGCGCGAGGCCGGGTTCTGGCTCGCGCAACACCATGACTTGCTGCAGTTCGGCCTGTTGCGTCGAGATTACCGGCCGCCGGCGTCGAAGCGCGAGTCCGCGCCCGGCGATGGCGCGCCAGCGTGAGCCGGGCCCGGACTCCCTGGCCACGCGTCAACACCTCGCAATCCCTAGGCGCTGGGGGCTTTCGGATGTTCCTAGAATGCGCCCTTCGCCCGGGCCGTGAGCTGGGGGCTGCGTCGAGCACCGCCGCAGCGCTGGTCACGGCGCGCGACCCGCCCCTTCATGTTGGAGATGCCATGCCTGCTGCAAGCCCCGTGCAACCTCGATTCGGGTTCACACGTTCGGCAACGACCGGGATGTTGGCGGCGGCCTGCGCTGCCGTTGCGCCGGCTCACGCCTGGGAGCCCACCAAGCCGGTCGAGTTCGTGGTGCCGGCCGGCACCGGTGGCGGGGCGGATCAGATGGCTCGCTTCATCCAGGGCGTGGTGGCCAAGAACAAGCTGATGGCGCAACCCATCATCGTCGTCAACAAGGCCGGCGGGGCCGGCGCCGAGGGCTTTCTCGACGTGAAGGGCGACAAGGGCAACCCGCACAAGATCGTCATCACGCTGTCGAACCTGTTCACCACACCGCTGGCCACGGGCGTGCCGTTCAACTGGCGCGACATGACGCCGGTGACCATGCTGGCGCTCGACGAGTTTGTGCTGTGGGTCAATGAAGAGTCGCCCTACAAGACCGCCAAGGAGTACGTCGATGCGGTGAAGGCCCAGCCCGACAAGACCTTCAAGATGGGGGGCACCGGCTCCAAGCAGGAAGACCAGATCATCACCGTGCTGCTCGAAAAGGCGGCCGGCAAGAAGATGACCTACATCCCCTACAAGGGCGGCGGCGACGTCGCGGTGCAGCTGGTGGGCAAGCATGTGGACTCCACCGTCAACAACCCGATCGAGGCCGAGTCGCACTGGCGCGCCGGCAAGCTGCGCGCGCTGTGTGTGATGGACAAGGTCAAGATGCCCTACCCGGCCAAGCTCACCGCCACGCAGTCGTGGGCCGACGTGCCGACCTGCGCCTCGGCCGGGCTGCCGGTGGACTATGTGATGCTGCGCGGCGTCTTCATGCCGCCGGGCGTGGCGCCGGATCAGGTGGCGTTCTACCTCGGCCTGTTCAAGAAGGTGCGCGAACTTCCTGAATGGAAGGAGTTCATGAACAAGGGCGCGTTCAACCAGACGGCCCTGAGCGGCGACGCGTTTGTCGACTGGCTGGGCAAGAACGAGCAAATGCACCGGGTCTTGATGAAAGACGCGGGATTCATCGCCAACTAGCGGTCGGCCGCCGCCAGCGCGGCGCCCTGTCCTGCCAGCACCCCGCCGGGCCCGCGCGCCAGGCGCCAAGGAGTTCCTGATGAGCGATGAATCCGCCGGCGCCGGCTCTGAACCGGGCGGCGCACTGGGCACCCGCTGGCCCGAGATCATCGTCGCCGGGTTCTTGCTGCTGGTGGGCAGCCTGGTCATCACCGACAGCCTGCGCGTGGGCACCGGCTGGGGCGACGACGGGCCGCGTTCGGGCTACTTTCCGTTCTACATCGGGAGCCTGCTGGTGATCGCCAGCGGCACCGTGCTGGTCTCCGCGCTGCTCGCCTGGCGCCAGGCCGACCCGGTGTTTGCCGAACGAGGCCAGCTCGCCAGCGTGCTGGCGGTGCTGGTGCCGATGGTGGTCTATGTGGGCGCCATCGCGCTGCTGGGCATCTATGTCGCGTCCTTGCTGTTGATCGGCTACTTCATGCGCCGCCACGGCAAGTTCGGCTGGCCGCTGACGGCCGGCATCGCGGTCGTGGTGCCGCTGCTGTTCTACCTGGTGTTCGAGCGCTGGTTCCTGGTGCCGTTGCCCAAGGGGCCGATCGAGGCCCTGATCGGCTTGTGACGCGCCGCTCATGACCGAAATCACCAACCTGATGGGCGGCTTCAGCGTCGCGCTGACCTTGCCCAACATCGGCTTCATGCTGATCGGCATCACGCTGGGCGTGCTGATCGGCGTGCTGCCGGGGCTGGGCGGCGCCAACGGCATCGCCATCCTGCTGCCGCTGACGTTTTCGATGAACCCGACCTCGGCGATCATCATGCTGAGCTGCATTTACTGGGGTGCCTTGTTCGGCGGCGCGATCACGTCGATCCTGTTCAACATCCCCGGCGAGCCGTGGTCGGTGGCCACCACCTTCGATGGATTCCCGATGGCGCAAAAGGGCCGCGCCGCGCAGGCCTTGACCGCGGCGTTCACCGGCTCGTTCGTCGGCGCGCTGTTCGCGGTGCTGCTGATCACCTTTCTGGCGCCGCTGCTGGCCCGGTTTGCGCTCAAGTTCGGGCCGGCAGAATTTTTTGCGGTGCAGCTGCTCACGTTCTGCAGCTTCGTCGGCATGAGCAAGGAGCCGGCGGCCAAGATCGTCGCCTCGATGATGCTGGGCTTTGCACTGGCCGCCGTCGGCATGGACTCGGTGACCGGCCAGCTGCGCATGACCTACGGCCTGCCGGTGCTGCTGAAGGGCTTCGACTTCCTGATCGCGGTGATCGGCCTGTTCGGCATCGGCGAAATCCTGCTGACGATGGAAGAGGGCCTGGCTTTCAAGGGCAAGAGCGCCAGGATCAACATGAAGGTGGTGCTGGAAACCTGGCGCGAACTGCCGCGCTACTGGGTCACCTTCCTGCGCTCGACGGCCATTGGCTGCTGGATGGGCATCACGCCCGGCGGCGCCACACCGGCATCGTTCATGAGCTACGGCGTGGCGCGGCGCATGGCGAAAGACCCGCAGTCCTTCGGCAAGGGCAACATCGAAGGCGTGGTCGCGCCCGAGACCGCGGCGCATGCGGCTGGCACCGCAGCGCTGCTGCCCATGCTCACGCTGGGCATTCCCGGCTCGCCCACCGCGGCGGTGCTGCTGGGCGGGCTGCTGATCTGGGGCCTGCAGCCCGGGCCGATGCTGTTCATCGAGCAGAAGGATTTTGTCTGGGGGCTGATCGCGTCGATGTACCTGGGCAACGTCGTCGGCCTGATCGTGGTGCTGACCACGGTGCCGTTCTGGGCCGCGATTTTGCGCATTCCGTTTTCGGTCATCGCGCCGGTCATCATCGTCATCTGCGCGATCGGCGCCTACACCGTGCACAGCTCGATGTTCGACGTCTGGATGATGTTGGTGTTCGGCGTGCTGGGCTACCTGTTCAAGAAGCTCAAGTACCCGCTGGCCCCGCTGGTGCTGGCCCTGGTGCTGGGCGACATGGCCGAGGCGAGTTTCCGCCAGGCGATGCTGCTGTCGCAGGGCAGCATGGGCATCTTCTGGTCGAACGGGCTGGTGGGCAGCATCACCACGCTGGCGCTGGTCTTGCTGTTGTGGCCGCTGATCGGCTGGGCCCGCCAGCGGGCCCGCCAGCAGACCACCTGAATTCTTTCTTTCATTCAACCCTCGCAGGAAACAAGGCCATGAGCAAAGCACTGGACGGCGTCCGCATCCTCGACTTCACCCACGTGCAATCGGGCCCCACCTGCACCCAGCTGCTGGCCTGGTTCGGCGCCGATGTGATCAAGGTCGAAAAGGCCGGCGAGGGCGACGCCACGCGCGGCCAGTTGCGCGACATCCCCGGTGTGGACAGCCTGTATTTCACGATGCTGAACCACAACAAGCGCTCGATCACCGTCAACACCAAGGACCCCAAGGGCAAGGAGGTGCTCGAGCGGCTGATCAAGAAGTGCGACGTGCTGGTGGAGAACTTCGCCCCTGGCGCGCTCGACCGCATGGGCTTCACCTGGGAGCGCATCAACGAGTTGAACCCGCGCATGATCGTGGCCTCGATCAAGGGCTTCGGGCCGGGCAAGTACGAAGACTGCAAGGTGTACGAAAACGTCGCGCAATGCGCCGGCGGTTCGGCCTCGACCACCGGCTTCGACGACGGCCCGCCGCTGGTCACCGGCGCACAGATCGGCGACAGCGGCACCGGGCTGCACCTGGCGCTGGGCATCGTCGCCGCGCTGTACCAGCGCAACACCACCGGCCGCGGCCAGAAGGTGCTGGCCGCCATGCAGGACGGTGTGCTGAACCTGTGCCGCGTGAAGCTGCGCGACCAGCAGCGGCTCGAACGCACCGGCACCCTGCACGAGTTCCCGCAGTACCCGGACGGCAAGTTCGGCAATGCCGTGCCACGCGCCGGCAATGCCTCGGGCGGTGGCCAGCCGGGCTGGATCCTCAAATGCAAAGGCTGGGAGACCGACCCCAACGCCTACATCTACTTCATCACCCAGGCCGCCGTGTGGCCGGCGGTGTGCAAGGTGATCGGCGAAGAAGGCTGGATCACCGATGACGCCTACGCCACGCCAGCGGCGCGCCTGCTGCACCTCAAGCCGATCTTCGCGCGCATCGAACAGTGGACCATGACCAAGGACAAGTTCGAGGCCATGGACATCCTGAACCAGTACGACATTCCGTGCGGCCCGATCCTGTCGATGAAGGAGATCGCCGAAGACCCCTCACTGCGCGCCACCGGCACCATCGTCGAGGTCGACCACCCCACGCGCGGCAAGTACCTGAGCGTGGGCAACCCGATCAAGATGTCCGACAGCGCGACCGACGTGACACGCTCGCCGCTGCTGGGCGAGCACACCGACGAGGTGCTTGGCGAGCTGGGCTTCGGCAAGGCGCAGATCGATGAGTTGCGGGCGGCGAAGGTGATTTGACGCTGGACTGAAAGCCCGCGGCGCGTGCCGCCGGCTCAGCCGTGGCGGTCCTTGAGTTCGAAGCGATTGCCCTCGGGGCCCCGGCGGCAACCCGGGGGCCGGGTCAGCGCGTCTTGATGTAGGCGGCGTAGAGCGATGCGTGCGCGTCCCGCAGCAGCTTGCGCTTGGCCACCATGTCGTGGTGGCGGCCTTGCCGCTCCAGGCTCAGCAGGTCCAGCATCAGCCGCATCGCGCGTTCGGGTTCGGTGTGCAACGAGGGGTGGGCCTGGCCCAGCCAGCGCGCCAGGTTCGGCGCTTCGGTCAGCACCCAGGCGGGGAACCAGGCGAGGTCGTCCACATCGCCCGCGCTCTCGGTGCTGCCTTCGAAGCTCGCATCGAACTTCTTGCGCAGCCGGTCCAGCGCCGGGTCGGCCAGGCGCTTTGCGAGCGCGTCAAACCGGGCCGGCGAGAGCCACGCGAGTTCGGCCAGCAGGCCCCAGTGCGCTTCCAGGCCACGGTCTCGCGCGCCGGCGGCGCCAAGGCGGCAGCGGGCCTCGGCCATCCAGGCCAAGGGGGCGGGAATGTGGCGCCACGATTCGATGCCCTGCACGGCCGCTGCCGCCTGCCCCCCATCACCGGCACGCAGCCACAGCGGCGCTGCGTGGTCTTCGCTTCTGGCGGTGATGAAGCCGAGCGGCGCGGCCCGCTGCGCCGTCTCTCGCCACAGCGGCACGAGCCACGCCGCAGCCGGCTTCTCGCCGAACAGGCGCAGGGCGGCGGGCTCGACGTCTTCGATCAGCGCACGGCATGCTTCGCGCAGGGCATCGTGGTCGGCGAAAGCAGTGGGCGTCCGCTGCGCCAGCGCGGCGATCAGAACGGCCAAGGCGCGCAGGCTTTGATCGAGCGGGTATTCGTTGTGGAACCGTTGCCAGCCCGCTTGGGCTTCGGCAACCTCGCCGCGTTCCAACGCGCTCAACACATCGTTGCGCAGCATGGTGTCGCGGCTGTTTTCGAAGATGTCGAGCTGCATGGCTGGCTGGCATTGTCCCGGCGTGGCTGTGATTGTCCCGGATTGCATCTGCTCGGCCAAGTCGATATCATTGATAGCATTGAAGGCAAGAGGGAGAAACTCATGGCCGATCTGCTGGTGCGGGGTGTCGATGAAGCCGTGGTGAAGGCGCTGAAGAAGCGCGCCGGCGCGCATGGCCGCAGTGCCGAGGCCGAACATCGGGAGATCCTGGCCTCGGTGCTGGCGCGCCCACGCAAGCGCAGCCTGGCCGAC
This sequence comes from Methylibium sp., assembly GCA_031415135.1. Taxonomy (GTDB): domain Bacteria; phylum Pseudomonadota; class Gammaproteobacteria; order Burkholderiales; family Burkholderiaceae_C; genus LGRD01. The sequence continues at coordinate 6,385 of JANORB010000038.1, read as the reverse complement.
GTTTTGGCGGCCATGCCCCATGTCGGCAAGGACTCCGACTTTGAGCGCCTGAACGATGCGGCCGAGGCTTCGCGTGTATTTGATTGACACCAACGTCATCAGCGAAGCCCGCAAGAAAGACAAGGCCGATTCGGGCGTCATCCGCTTCTTCAGACAGACCCAGTTGCGCGAGGAACCGGTCTACCTGTCGGCCATCACGATCGGCGAACTTCGACGCGGGGTGGAACTCATCCGCCACCGCGGCGACGAGCGGCAGGCCGACCTGCTGGAGCGCTGGCTGATGGACGTCGTGAGCGACTACCGAGACCACATCCTCGGCCTGGACGCCGAAGCGGCCCAGGTGTGGGGAAGGCTGCGGGTTCCGCACCCGGAGAACGAACTGGACAAGCAGATCGCGGCCATCGCGCTGATCCACGACTTGACGGTCGTGACCCGCAATGCAGCGCACTTCAAGGCCACCGGTGCCAGGGTCTTGAGTCCGTTCTCGGCCGCCTGAGCACTATCCCGATCCGTTGAGCGCCAATCCGTTGAGCGCTTGTTCGCGCCCCGTCATGCGCGGATCATGTTGTGCAACTGGTTCTTGACGCTGGCCCCGTCTTTCATGATGAGCTTCAGCCGCGCCTTGTCCTGCAGCACGCGCACGTCGTGCAGCGGGTCGCCGTCGACGATCAGCAGGTCGGCCAGCCAGCCTTCTTTCAATTGCCCGACCTGCAGGCCCATCAGTGCGCCGCCGACGCGCGTGGCGCACTGCAGTGCCTCGCTCGCCGAGTAGCCGAACAGCTTGACGAAGTGCTCGATGTCGCGCGCATTCGTGCCCTGCGGCGTCCAGGCAAAGCCGTAGTCGCCGCCGATCACGACGCGGATGCCGCGTTGGCGCATCTGCGCGTAGGTGCGCTGCGCGTTTTCGATGCAGCGCTCCATGCCCAGGTCGAGCGCCATCGCGTGGCTGATGCCGAACGGCTCGGCTTCATGCAGCGTGTTGTGGATCAGGCCGATGGCCGGGCCGACGAACACATGGTCGCGCGCCGCCTCCAGCGCGTCGAGCGCCTGCGTGTCGGCAAACTCGCAGTGGTAGATCACGTCGACGCCGCAGGTCAACGCGCGCATCACCGCGTTGGACGCGCGCGAGTGCGAGGCGACCTTCTTGCCGAAGCTGTGCGCCACCTCGCAGGCCATGCGCACTTCGTCTTCGCGCATCACGGTCATGCCGCCCTTGGCCGCCGGCATGAAGTCGTCGCCGGAAATGTTGAGCTTGACGTTGTCCACCCCCTCGCGGACGCACAGGCGCACGGCGCGCGCAATCGCTTCGGGGCCGTCGGCCACCAGGCCGAAACTCTCGCGCGCCATGTGCAGCCGGTTGTCGTCGCCCAGGCCGGCGGTGACGGTGATCTCGGGCCCAGCAGCGCGCAGCCGCGGGCCGGGAATGCGCCCGGCGTCGATCTGGTTGCGCACCACCACGTCGAGCCGCATCTTGGCGCTGGCGGCGCTGAACGCGCTGGTGAAGCCGGCCTCCAGCAAGGTGCGGGCGTTGTGCAGGGTTTCCAGCACATGCTCTTCGGGTGGGATGTCGCCGAGGTCGGTGTTCCTGGTGGCGCCGCAGAAGCTCAGGTGCGCGTGGCCTTCGACCAGCCCGGGCATCACCGTCATGCCGCGCGCGTCCAGGCGCTGGGCGCCATCGGCGGCAATGCGGCCTGTGCCGCGCGCGATGGCCTCGATGCGCTGGCCGTCGATCAGCACGTCGCCGGCATAGGCGGCGCTGCCGCTGCCGTCCCAGATGCTGCCGTTGACGATCAGGGTTTTCATCGCTGTCTCCGATGTGGTTTGGGGAACCGGCTTTTGCAAATCAGTCTACGCCCAAGCCCGCGCCCTCGGGCCATCCCAAGCTGGCATCGGCGGCACGGGATGCCCATTCCGACATGGGTCCGCAGGCGAGTTGCAATCTCGAAGCGGGCACCGGTCCGGTGCGTCCGCAGGCCACGCCCCTTCGCTAGGTATCAACGTTCATTGACAAGCCAAACCTGTCGGAATAGCGTCCCTTTCCCGAGCCCACCCACACGACAGGAGACGAAAAATGCTCAAGCGCAGAGACATGATGATCGGCGGCACCTTGCTCGCCTCGCTGCCGCAATGGGGCCTGGCCCAGACCTACCTGCCCGAGTGCTTCAAGCCCTTCGCCAAGGACACCAAGACGATCCAGTACCCGGCCAAGAAGGGCCCGTACCGCATCGCGCTGGCCAACGGTTTCGTCGGCAACACCTGGCGCATCCAGATGATCAAGTCGCTGAAGGCGTATGCCAACACGGCCGAGATCAAGCCGATGATCAAGGAGCTGAAGATCGTCTCCACCGGCACCGACGTGGCCGCGCAGATCGGCGCGATCGACAACTTCATCAACGCCGGGTTTGACGCCATCCTGACCATTGCCGTGTCGCCCACCGCGTTCAAGCCGGTGATCAAGCGCGCCAAGGATGCCGGCGTGGTGCTGATCCCGTTCGACAACGTGCTCGACACCGACGAGGTGATCCAGGTCAACGAAGACCAGTTCGAGATGGGCCGCATGATGGGCCGCTGGCTCGAGTCGAACAAGGCCACCAGCGGCAAGATCCTCGAAGTGCGCGGCCTGCCCGGCAACTCGGTCGACCGCGACCGCCACCTGGGCTTCCGCGAGATCATGGACAAGTACAAAGAGGCGCAGATCATCGAGGTGGTCGGCAACTGGGACGACGGCACCGCGCAGAAGGTGGTGGCCGACGCGGTGGCGGTGCACGGCAAGTTCAACGGCATGTTCGTGCAGGGCGGTTCGACCGGCGCTGTGCGCGCGCTGATGGCGGCCAAGCACCCGTTCATTCCGGTGGCCGGTGAAGCCGAGAACGGTTACCGCAAGCTGATGGCCTTGCACGGCAAGGACGGCCTCAAGGGCGCTTCGGCCGGGCAGTCGCCGGGGCTGGTGGCCATTTCGCTCAAAGCCGCGCTGGCGGCGCTGCAGGGCCAGAAGCTGCCGCAGTACATCTCGGTGCCGATTCCGTATGTGGAAACGGCCGGGCTGAAAGCGGGAGTCAACTACTTCCCCGACCTGCCGGACAACTTCTTCACGCCGAATGAATTCCCGCCGTGCAACGTCAACCTGACGGCGGTGGAAATCATGAAGCAGACCGAGTCGAACCAGTAGCCGGCGGTTCACCGCCCACGGTGCATCGAGTGAGCACGGGCACCCGATGCACCGATCCATCACCCCCACCCGGACGCTGAACCAGCGTCCGGGTTTTTCTTGAGTGCTGCCTGTGGACGCTGCCAAGCTGCTGCAAATGCGCGCGATCTCCAAGCGCTATGGCGGCGTCACCGCACTCGACCAGGTCGACTTCTGCTGCGCGGCCGGTTCCATCCATGCGGTGCTGGGCGAAAACGGCGCGGGCAAATCCACGCTCATCAAAGCGATCGCCGGCGTGGTGCAGCCCGACACCGGGCAGATGAGCTTTGGCGGCGCGCCGGTGGCCTTCAAGTCGCCGATCGATGCGGCGCGCCACGGCATCGTCTGCGTGTTCCAGGAGCTGTCGCTGATCCCGGACCTGTCGGTGGCCGACAACATCCTGCTCACCAACGCGCCGAACCGCTGGGGCTTCGTGGCCCAGCGCGCCCAGCGCCAACGCGCCGAGGCGCTGCTCGAACGGGTGGGCTGCGCCGACATCCACCCGCTGGAGCTGGTGCGCAACCTGCCGTTGTCGCGCCGCCAGATGGTGGAGATCGCCAAGGCGCTGGGCCGCGAGCCGCGCCTGCTGATCCTGGACGAGGCCACCTCGGCGCTGACGGCCGCCGATGTCGACAAGGTCTACGCGATCTTGCGCGGGCTGCGCGACCAGGGCCTGGCCATTTTGTACATCTCGCACCGCATGCACGAGATCAAGGCGCTGGCCGACACCTGTTCAGTGTTCCGCAACGGCCGCCATGTCGAGACCTTTGCCACCCCCGCGCGCACCGACGACCAGGTGGTGCAGTTGATGATCGGGCGCGACCTGGCCAAGACCTATCCGCCCAAGACCGGTTTGCCCGCCGGGGCGCCGACCCGCCTGCAAACCCGCAGGCTGGGCTGGGGCGACCGGCTGAAAGACATCAGCCTGGCGATCCGCCGGGGCGAGATCGTGGGTCTCGGCGGCCTGGACGGCCAGGGCCAGCGCGAGCTGATGCTGGCCTTGTTCGGCGTGTTGCGCGGCGTCAGCGGTGAGCTGGCGGTGAATGGCAAGGCCGTGGCGCGCATGAGCCCAGGCAAGGCCAAGTCGCCCGCGCTGGGCCTGGCGCTGATCCCCGAAGACCGCAAGACCGAAGGCCTGATCCTGCCGATGTCGATCGCGCAGAACCTGTCGATGGCCGCGCTGAGCCGGCTCTCGACCGGCGGCTGGGTCAACCGGCGCGCCGAAAGCGCCGGCGTGGCCGGAGCCATCCACAAGCTGCGCATCCGACTCGGCGCGGCCAGCGATGCGGTGGCCACGCTGTCGGGCGGCAACCAGCAGAAGGTGGTGATCGGCAAGTGGCTGATGACGAATGCCGGCGTGATCTTGTTGAACGACCCGACCCGCGGCATCGACGTGGGCACCAAGCAGGAAATCTACGTGCTGCTGCGCCAGCTCGCCGCCGAGGGCGCCGCGGTGCTGCTGTACTCGACCGACTATGAAGAGCTGATCGGCCTGTGCGACCGCGTGCTGATCATGTACGGTGGCGCGATCACGCGGGTGCTCGAAGGCGGCGCGATCACCGAAACCAACATCGTCGCGGCGGCGTTGAACCTCGCCGCCGGCGAAAAGCTGGCGGCCTGACACGATGCGCAGCGACTGGCCCATCCACCTGCGCCAAAACGCGCTGCCGCTGGTCGCGCTGGGGGTGTTCGCGCTGATGTTCAGCGTGTTCCTGATCGAGCACCCGCGCGCCACCTCGGTCAACATCATGACCACCGCCTCCAACAAGGCGGTGTTGCTGGCGCTGGTGGCGATGGCGCAAACGCTGCCGGTGATCACGCGCGGGCTCGACCTGTCGGTCGGCATGGTGATGATCCTGTCGTGCTGCGTGTCGTCGGTGCTGGTCAACGGCACGCCGCTCGGTGTGGCATTGGGCGTCGTCGGCGTGCTGGCCTGCGGCACGGCGGCCGGCGCGCTCAACGCCACCCTGGTGGTGCTGGGGCGTTTGCAGCCGATCATCGCCACGCTGGCCACCAGTGCGGTGTACTTCGGCATCGCGTTGCTGGTGCGGCCGGCACCCGGCGGCGAAGTCAGCGAGGGTTTGTCGGACGCGCTGACCCGCACCCTGTTCGGCGTCGTGCCCACCACGCTGGTCTTGCTGGCCGGCGTGGTGCTGCTGATCTGGCTACCGCTGCGCCGCTCGCTGATCGGCCGCGGTTGTTATGCGGCCGGCTCGGCCGAAGGCGCGGCCTACCTGTCGGGGGTGGACATCAAGCGCTCCAAGTTCGTCGCCTACACGCTGGCGGGCTTGCTGGCGTCGATGGCGGGGCTGCTGCTGTCGCTGATCTCGCTGTCCGGCGAAGCGAGCGCGCCGCAGGCCAACCTGTACACGCTGAACTCGATCGCCGCGGTGGTGATCGGCGGCACCTCGTTGTACGGCGGCGCGGGCGGAATGATCGGCTCGATCATCGGCGCCTTCGTGTTGCGCACCATCGGCGACCTGCTGTTCGTGTTTGACGCGCCGGCCCTGTGGCAGCCCTTGTTCGAAGGCTTCATCCTGCTCGCCGCCGTGAGCCTGGGCGCGCTGCGGGTGCTGCGCATCCGCAACCGGCTGGAGTTGTTCGGGTGAACCCCAGGCTGCCATGAGTGCCGTGCCCGACACCAAGACCGCCGCGTCCGCATCGAGCCTGCCGGCAGCATCGGGCTGGGCGCGCTTCGTCAAGCACCCGCCGCTGGTGGCGTTCAGCTTTTCGCTGCTGCTGCTGCTGGTCGGCAGCTTCATCAACATCAACTTCATCTCGCTCAACTACCTGTTGCAGCAGCTTCAGGTGGGCGCGTTCTTCGGCATCATCGCGGCCGGTGTGATGCTGGTGGTGCTGCTTGGGCACATCGACCTGTCGGTGCCCTGGACCGTGACCACCGGCGGCATGATGGCCACGTTTGCGGCCGGCACCTTCGGCCCCGCCTGGGCCATCCCCGTCGGCGTGGGCTGCGGGTTGGCGGTGGGCCTGATCAACGGCCTGGGCGTGGCCTGCCTGCGCATCCCGTCGATGATCTTCACGCTCGGCATGAACGCGGTGCTGCAAGGCCTGATGGTGCTGCAAACCGGCGGCTTCGCGCCGCAGGACAAGGCCACGCCGCTGATGCAGGTGCTGGCCACCCAGCGCACGTTCGGCCTGCCCAACGCGGTGCTGGTGTGGGCGGCGGTGTCGTGCGTG
>JANORB010000037.1:0-27625 GCA_031415135.1 Methylibium sp. | reverse complement strand
ATGAGCAGATCGCGTTTCTTGAGGGTGTTCATTTGAAGTTGGCTCCTTGCTGTCAGAGGCTGAGAGTTTTTCGAGCGTGACCGAGCAGCGCGCCAGACGGCGGCCGACCCAGGCGCAAAGCGCAGCCATCGCTCGGGCTTTGGCGAGCATTTCCAACGACGAGCGGGCGTCTTCTGGTGTGATGAGCGGGCATGATTGAAAGACTCTCAGCCTCTCAGCCCCAGGGCTTGCCGAACAAGCCATTCGGCTTGAAGACCAGAAAGACGATCATCGCGACGAAGATCAGCAGGTAGGTCACGCTGCCGGGCAGCAGGTCGTAGCCGATCGCTTCGGCAAAACCCAGCGCCACGCCGCCGACGATGGCGCCCGAGGTGACCCCCGCGCCGCCGATCATGATCATGATGAAGGCCTTGGTGGAAATGTTGGTGCCGACGCCGGCGTTGATGCCGTACACCGTGACCAGCAGCCCGCCCGCCAGGCCGGCGAGTGCTGCGCCGATGGCAAAGCCCAGCGTCGTGGTGGCCTTCACGTCCACGCCCTGCAGGCGCGCGGCCTCCTTGTCCTGCGCGACGGCGCGCAGCGCACGGCCGGGCCGCGTGTACTGCACGAACGCCAGCAGCGCGGCGATGAAGACGGCGGCCAGCAGCGCGACCATCGCGTTCGGATAGGTGAGGATGGCGCCGCCCTCGGCCACGTCGCCGAAGATGAACGCGCCGTCCACCACCGCCGGCACACCGCGCTGCTTTTCACCGAACAGCGTGAGCGCCAGGTTCTCCAGCAGCAGCGCGGTGCCCACCGCCATCAGCATCGAGTTCTCTTCCCGCGTGGCGGTGGCCAGCACCGGCTGGAAGAAGAAGCGGTTGAACACCACGCCGACCAGCGCCAGCACCAGCGCTGCGGCCGGCAGCGCCACGAAGAACGGCAGGCCGTATTCGCCGTACAGGTAGTACACGACGAAGGCGCCCAGCATGTACATCTGGCCGTGCGCGAAGTTGACGACGCGCATGATCGAAAACACCATCGTCAGGCCGAGCGCGATCAGCGCGTAGACCGAGCCGAGCACCATCCCGTTGAAGAAGACCTGGAGCATCAGTGGTTCCCCTGAGGGCGCGAAACAGTGTCTCGGCCGTCGCACGCAAGCGCGTGGGCGGGCCCGAGCCAAGCGGGCGGCGGGGCCGGCGCCCCGCCGTGGTTTTTAGTTCTTGATCGTGCCGACGAACAGGGTCTTGAAGTCCTTGTCCTGGAATTCATTGACCACCAGCGGCACGCCCACCTGGCTGCGGCGGCCGAAGTCGGCGGCGCCGGCGAATTCGAGCTTGGTGTCGCCGCCCTTGACGAACGGGTTGGGCATCGAGAACGTGGCCATTTCCTTCTTAAACACTTCCACGTCATTCATGGCGGCCGGGTTCTTCTTCAACACCGCGAGGATCAGCTCCAGCGCAAACACCTTGGTGCCGGCCTCGTCGTTCCACTCGCCGACACGTTTCTTGTAGGCCGCGACGAACTCCTTCATGTAGTCGGACTGGATCTCCGGCGTCGACGCGCCGCCCACGCTCATGAAGCCGTTGGCCTTGGCGCCGGCGACCTGAGCCAGGATCTTCGAGTCCTGCGCGGTCTCGGTCGAGATGGTGCCCTTGAAGCCGAGGTCGCGCGCGGCCTTGTTCAGCAGCGGCGCGTCGGCCGGCGCCACGCCGGACAGCACGATCGCATCGGGCTTGGTCTTGATCACCTTGGTCATGACCGGCATGAAGTCCTTGGTGCCGGGCTCGTAGCTCTCGCTGGCGGCGACCACGTTGAGGCCCAGTTTCTTCGCGGCCTCCACCCCTTCGATCTGCTGGTTCTTGGCATCCGACTCGTTGCGGGCCAGGAACGCGATCGACTTCACGCCCTTCTTGGTCTTGAGGTACTCGTACATGATCGGGCCGACCTGGTAGCTGGCCACCATGCCCAGCACCGACGCGTTGGCCGGCGCCTTGTAGAGCTCCTTGGCGAACGCATACGGGAAGTTCAGGGCCTTGGCACGCTCCATCACCGGCTTGACGGCCAGCGCGGTGGTGTCGATGTTCGGGCCGATGATGTACTTGATGCCCTGGCTGGTGAGCCTCTCGGCATTGGTGACCGAGACTTTCGGGTCATTCTTGTCGTCGAGCGCCACGACCTCGAGCTTGTACTTCTTGCCGCCGATGTCGACGCCGCCTTTGGCGTTGACCATGTCGGCGGTGGTTTCGGCGCAGTACTTGTTGACCAGCCCCCACGACGCGGCCTCGCCGGACATGACGCCGTTGACACCGATCTTGAGCACATCCTGCGCGTGCGCCACGGAGCCGAGCCCGACCCAGGGAGCAATTGCGGCGGCCAAAGTCAGCCGGAGATGGAATCGCTTGTTCATCACTTTCCTTTCAGACAAATGGATGCGGAAGCCTTGCCTGGGCGACCGCGAGCCGGGCTTCGGCCGGGTTTGCGGACAGCGGTGCAGAGACATCAATCGCTGACTTATGCATGCAGTCTGTCGTTGCGATTGTGTACAATGTAGGCTATCATTCAGTTCACAGAATCAGTGATAACCCGTAGACAAATGGAAAGGGGCCGAGCGTGCGCATCAAGGTAATCAATCCCAACACCACGTGGTCGATGACCCGCAAGATCGGCGCCGCGGCGGCGGCGGTGGTCTCGCAGGGGGTCGAGATCGTGGCCGTGAGCCCGCAGCACGGGCCGGCCTCGATCGAGGGCCACTATGACGAAGCGATGGCGTGTGTCGGCCTGCTGGACGAGGTGCGCAAGGGCGAGGCCGAGGGCGTCGATGCCTACGTGATCGCCTGTTTCGGTGACCCCGGCCTCGACGCGGCGCGCGAGTTGGCGCGCGGGCCGGTGCTCGGGATCGCCGAGGCGGCCATGCGCGCGGCGTGTTTTGTGGCCACCGGATTCACGGTCGTCACCACGCTGGCGCGCACGGTGGTGATCGCGCAGCACCTGGTCACCAAGTACGGCGTGGGCGGCCATTGCCGCGCGGTGCGCGCCTGCGACGTGCCGGTGCTCGAACTCGAAGACCCGCACAGTGACGCGTACCGCAAGATCCTGGCCGAATGCCGGCACGCGCTCGCGCAAGACGGCTGCGGCGCCATCGTGCTGGGCTGCGCCGGCATGGCCGACCTGTGCGAGCGCCTGTCCGCCGAACTCGGGGTGCCGGTGATCGACGGCGTCGCCGTCGCCGTGGCCATGGCCGAGGCGCTGGTGCGTGTGGGCCTGGGCACGAGCAAGCGCGGTGACTACGCCAGCCCGCTGCCCAAGGCGTATGCCGGTCTGCTGGCGCCGTTCGCGCCGGTCAGCGCGTGAGCGCGCGGGCTGCCAGCCCACACCCGCGCGCCGTGGTCAGTCGACCTTGGCGCCCGAGACCTTGACGACCTGCGCCCACTTCTTCGTCTCGGCCGCGATGTAGGCCGCGAACTCGGCCGGCGTCGTGCCGCCCGGGATCGCGCCCTGCGCCAGCAGCCGCTCCTTCAGCGCGGCACCCTCCAGCGCCTTGGCGCTCTCCAGCTGCAGCCGGTTGACGATCTCGGCCGGAGTGCCCGCCGGCGCCAGCAGGCCGAACCACGAACTGGCGTCGAAGCCTTTGACCGGGCCGGCTTCGGCAATGGTGGGCAAGTCGGGCACGGCCGCGCTGCGCTGCGCGCTGGTGACGGCCAGGGCTTTGAGCTTGCCGGCCTTGATCTGCGGCAGCGCGGAGGGCAGGTTGTCGAACATCAGATCCATGGTGCCGCCGATCAGGTCGAGCAGCGCCGGGCCCGAGCCGCGGTACGGAAAGTGCACCATGAAAGTCCCGGTCATGGCCTTGAACAGCTCACCGCTGAGGTGGATCGAAGTGCCGTTGCCGCTGGACGCCATGTTCAGCTTGCCCGGGTTGGCGCGCGCATACGTGATCAGGTCGGCCACGCTGTTGATCTTCAGCGCCGCGGCCTTGGCCGGGTTCAGCACCAGCACATTGGGCACGCCGGCCACCAGGGTGATGGGCGCGAAGTCGCGCACCGGGTCGTAAGGCATCTTCGGGTACAGCGCGGCGTTGATGGCATGTGTGCCCACCGTGCCCATCAGCAGCGTGGTGCCGTCGGCCGGCGACTTGGCCACCAGGTCGGCGCCCACATTGCCACCCGCGCCGGGCTTGTTTTCGATGATGAAGCTCTGCCCGAACACCTTGGCCAACTCGGGCGCCAGCGCGCGCGCCAGGATGTCGGTGGTGCCGCCGGCGGCAAACGGCACGACGATTCGCACCGGCTTGGGCGGCCAGCCGCTCTGGGCCCATAGCGACGCCGGCAACGCAGCGGCACTGGCAGCGGCACTGGCAGCGGCAAGAAGGTGGCGGCGACGAATCGAATCCATGAAGGCTCCCGCAGGGTTGAACGCCCGCGTCACGGGGCCAGCGCGCAGTGTGCGGCAGTGCGCCGGCCCGAACTCCGAGGGCTTGCCCCAGGGCGCGGCGGCCGTTGTCTCAGCCTCAGGCGCTGCGGGTCACCGTGAGGTCACCCGCCGCATCGCGCTGCCTGAACATGCCCCAGCCTTGCATCGTCAACACCACCTCGCAGCACTGGTTGCACACGTCCCACTGCGAGCGCACCAGGCCCACGCCGGGGCGGCTGCTCATGGGCCGCGCTTCGAGCACCGTGAAGCGCACGCTCAAGGTGTCGCCGGGGAAAACCGGTTTGACCCATTTCAGGTGGTCGATGCCGGGTGAGCCCAGGCTGGCCGCGTCGAGCAGGTAGGCGTCGCACATCATGCGCATCGCCATCGCGCAGGTGTGCCAGCCGCTGGCCGACAGGCCCCCGAACAACGACGCCTTGGTGGCCTCGTCATCGAGATGAAACGGTTGCGGATCGAATTCACGCGCAAACGCGAGCACCGCATCGCGCGTGACCTGCATCGCGCCGAAGACGCGCACCTGGCCGACGGGGAAGTCTTCCCAGTGCAACAGCGCGGGGCGGGGCGATGCGGCGGCGGGGGCGTCGTTCAAGGGGGCATCCGGACGAGGCTAAAACCCGCAGGATAACGTCAGCGCCCTGCGCCCGGCAGCGCATCGTGTGTCCATTCGCGCACAGGCCGCAGCCTGGTGCGGCTCACGCCGCGGCTTGCTTCAGCCCGGCGCCGGCGAGCCGAAGAAGTGGCGGAACACCTCGGGCTCGTGGACTTCGCGCGTGACGAGGCCGTTGAGCGTTTCGCGGAACGGCTGGGTCGGTGTGATCACCAGCAGGTCGGCGGGCATGGTGTTGTCCCAGGCCGACAGCTGGGAGCTGTCGAACGACGACGCGCCGCGGCCGCGCGCAGGCTCGTGGACCAGCCGCTCGGCCAGCGAGTCGGCCAGCGACGGCAGCTCTTCCCACTCGATGGCGTCGCCAGGCCCGAGGTAGCGTTTGGCCGCCGCGAAGTGCTGCAAGGAGGAGCTGGAATGACGCATGGTGGTGTGCCGGTTGAAGCGTGTGATGCCCATGCTATCGGCCGCGTCAACGCTGGATTCAGCGGAACAGCGGGGTGGCCAGGGTGCTGTTCGCCATTCCGTCGCAGCCGGCGTGAAATGCTGCGCGGATGGCGGTGCGGTTTTCGACCTGTGAGGGCTTGACGCCACAATCCGGTCCATGCCACGCGTCTTGCCCCTGCCACCGACCGCACCCGCCGCCGAAGCGCCGGCCCGGCCGCGGGGCGCGCGCACCGACCCGCAAAAGTTCGCGCTGCGGGTGGGCGCCAGCCGCATCGACGGCCAGGGCGCGTTTGCGACTGAGTCGATTCCGCCGCGGCGCAAGATCGGCGAGATTCGCGGCGAATCGATCAGCGTGAAAGAAGCGCGCCGGCGCGCCAAGGGGGCGGCGCGCATCATGATCGTCGAGGTGAGCGAGCGCCGCGCCATCGACGCCACCGGCTCGGCCGACCCGCTGCGCTTCACCAACCATTCCTGCGCGCCCAACGCCGTGCTGCGCATCCGCCAGGGCCGGGTGGAAATCTACGCCATGCGCGGGCTCAGCGCGGGCGACGAGATCACGGTCGACTACGGCCAGACCCACCACGAAGGCAGGCTGCGCTGTCGCTGCGGCGCGGCCGGTTGCGTGGGGCGGCTGTGACCCGCAGCGCGTGTGTCACGATGTGTAACACGCAGCTGCGGGGCACTTCTGGCGGCCCACCCTGTCGACCCTAAACTCGCCGTTGACGTTATGGGTTCATTCCGGCCCGACGCAGGCTGCTTCAACGAGGACCCCCGCATGACGACTTCCCTGACAGCGCCGCTGCGCCCGCACGCCCTTCGTCCCATCGGCGCCGCGCTGCTTGCGCTGACGGTCGCTGCCTGCGGCGGTGGCGGCGACAGCCCGGCGCCCGTTCCCACGGTCAGTTCGGTGTCCGTCGTGGCCGGAACGTCCAAGTACAGCCAGAACATGGTGATCGCTGTGACCGGCACCGACGTCGACCAAGGGCTGTTCGTCTCTTCGGCCGCCTGCACAGACGCGTTTCTCATCAACACGCCGCCCTACTTGAGCGGCTACGGGACCGCCTACTACGGCTGCAAGGTGAGTGCCTTGGGAACCAGCCAGGTCGTCGTGGGTCGCGCAGTGGATCGGGCGGTGTTGGGCAGTGCGGCCTTCAGCGTGCCCTTGCCGCAGGTGACGATGACCGTGAGTGAAGGGGCCACGTTCACCGGCACGATGGTGTTCACGCTGTACCCCACCAACGCGCCGCTCACGGTGAACAACTTCCTCAGCTACGTGAACACCGGGTTCTACCTGGGGACCATCTTCCACCGCGTGAACAACACCGCCAATGTGGTTCAAGGGGGTGGTTATCTTCCAGTCTTCCAGAACGTGGCGCCGGTGCTGAAGCCCGCCACGTTCGCCCCCGTTCCGTTGGAGGCGAACCGGGGTTTGAGCAACGTGTTGTGGAGCATCGGCATGGCGCGCGACCCCAGCGTGGCCAATTCGGCAACGTCGCAGTTCTACATCAACGTGGCCGACAACTTCACCCTCGACAGCCTGAACGGCGGCTACGCGGTGTTCGGCACGGTGAGCGCGGGCACCAGCGTGGTCGATGGCATCGACGCCGCGCCCTGCACGCCGTTTCCCGGCTTGTCGGAGTGCGCGCCGAACCTCAACATCCAGATCGTCGCGGCGACGCAGACGCAATAACGGCGGCCGGGCCGCCGCGCCTCAGGCGTAGGCGTTGGGGTAGCGGTCGACCGTCAACCCGCCCAGGTCGATCTGCGGCTTGCGTCCACTGACCACATCGGCCATCACGCGGCCGGTGCCGGCGGCCATGGTCCAGCCCAGCGTGCCGTGGCCGGTGGCCAGGTACAGGTTGGGCAGCCGGGTGGCGCCGACCACCGGCGTGCCGTCGGGTGTCATCGGCCGCAGGCCGCACCAGAACTCGGCGCGCGACACGTCGCCGCCGTTCGGGAACAGGTCGGTCACCACATGCTCCAGCGTGTGGCGGCGGGCGTCGTGCAGCTTCAAGGTGTAGCCCGCCAGTTCGGCCGTGCCGCCGACGCGGATGCGGTCGCCCAGGCGCGTCACCGCAACCTTGTGGGTTTCGTCCATCACGGTCGATTCGGGCGCGCCGGCGGCATCGGTGATGGGCACGGTGATCGAGTAACCCTTGACCGGGTAGACCGGAATGCGGATGCCCACCGGTTTGAGCAACAACGGCGAGTAGCTGCCCAGCGCGACGAGGTAGGCGTCGGCCTTGAGCGTGCCGGCGCCGGTGGCCACGCCGTCGATCTGCTTGCCGGCCAGCACCAGGCGCTTGATCTGCGTGCCGTAGCGGAACTGCACACCGCGCTGCAGCGCCAGTGCCGCCAGGCGCTGCGTGAACTTGAAACAGTCGCCGGTTTCGTCGCCGGGCAACAGCAGCCCGCCGACGAACTTGTCGCGCACCCGGGCCAGCGCGGGCTCGTGGCGAATGCAGCCATCCATGTCGAGCAAGTCGAAGCGCACGCCGTAGCGCTGCAGGATGTTGATGTCGGCGGCCGTGCCATCGAGCTGCGCCTGGGTGCGAAACAGCTGCAAAGTGCCTTGCATCCGCTCGTCGTAGCGGATGCCGGTTTGCGCACGCAACTCGCGCAGGCAGTCGCGGCTGTATTCGGCCAGCCGCACCATGCGGCCCTTGTTGAGTTCATAGCGCGCGGCGGTGCAGTTGCGCAGCATCGCCAGGCCCCAGCGGATGAAATCCAGGTCGAGGTGCGGGCGGATCACCAGCGGCCGGTGCCGCATCAACAGCCACTTGACGGCCTTGAGCGGAACCCCCGGGCCGGCCCAGGGCGCCGAGTAACCGGGGGACACCTCGCCGGCGTTGCCGTAGCTGGTTTCCAGCGCCGCGGCGGGCTGGCGCTCCAGCACCGTGACCTCGTGGCCGGCGGCGGCCAGCTGGTAGGCGCACGACACGCCGATCACCCCGCTGCCCAGAACGATCACTTTCATGGCGTGGACTCCTTGGAGTGGCAGCTTATCCACGCCGGCGGCAAATGTCTCGCGGCTTTGAGCGCTGTCGGCCGAACAAAGCGCGGCCCGCCGTGCCGCCACAATGCGCTCCACCCGGCTCCGCAACCCACCCACCGACCCACACCATGAGATCCCAGTCCGCCTTTGTGGCGCCCGCCCGCTTCGACGACCCGGCCGCGGCCTTGGCGCAGGTGCGAATGATTTACGACCACAGCGTGGCCCACCTGCGCGAAGCGCTGCAGGCGTTTGTCGCCGGCCCGGTGCCCGGCGCGGCCGCGGTGAGCCGCAACGCCCAGACCCGGGTGCGCGCCTGCTACCCGTTCGTGCGCGTGCACACCGACACCGTGGCGCGCGCCGATTCGCGCCTGAGCTACGGCTTTGTCGCCGGGCCCTGCACCTACGAGACCACGTTGACGCGGCCCGATCTGTTCAGCAACTACTACCTGGAGCAATTCCGGCTGCTGCTGATGAACCACCAGGTGACGCTCGAAGTGGGCACCAGCGCGCAGCCGATCCCGGTCCACTTTTCGCTCGCCGACAACGACCACATCGAAGGCAGCCTCAGCACCGAGCGGCGCTTGTTGATGCGCGACCTGTTCGACCTGCCCGACCTGGCGGCGATGGACGACGGCATTGCCAACGGCACTTACGAGCCCGCCCCCGGCGCGGCAATGCCGCTGGCGCTGTTCACCGCGCAGCGGGTCGACTATTCACTCCACCGGCTGCGCCACTACACCGGCACGGCACCGGAGCACTTTCAGAATTTCGTGCTGTTCACCAACTACCAGTTCTACATCGACGAGTTCGTGCGCCTGGGGCATGAGCTGATGGCCGATGTGGACCTGATCGAAGACGGCTACAGCGCCTTCGTCGAGCCCGGCAACGTGGTCACGCGGCGGTCGGGTGATGCCGCGCAGCCCGGCGACGAACTCGGCGCGGTGCCGCCGCGATTGCCGCAGATGCCGGCCTACCACCTGGTGCGGCCGGATGGCAGCGGCATCACGATGGTCAACATCGGCGTCGGGCCGGCCAACGCCAAGACCATCACCGACCACATTGCCGTGTTGCGCCCGCATGCCTGGATCATGCTCGGCCACTGCGCCGGCCTGCGCAACACCCAGCAACTGGGCGACTACGTGCTGGCCCACGGTTATGTGCGCGAAGACCACGTGCTCGACGAAGACCTGCCGCTGTGGGTGCCGATTCCCGCGCTGGCCGAAGTGCAGGTGGCGCTGGAAGCGGCGGTGGCCGAGATCACCCAGCTCAAGGGCTACGAGTTGAAACGCATCATGCGCACCGGCACCGTGGCCAGCACCGACAACCGCAACTGGGAGCTGCTGCCGCAGCGCACGCCCGAGCGCCGCTTCAGCCAGAGCCGGGCGATTGCGCTCGACATGGAAAGCGCCACCATCGCGGCCAACGGCTTTCGCTTCCGGGTGCCGTATGGAACCCTGCTGTGCGTCAGCGACAAGCCGCTGCACGGCGAGATCAAGCTGCCCGGCATGGCCAACCATTTTTATCGCGCGCGGGTCGACCAGCACCTGCGCATCGGCATCCGCGCGATGGAGTTGCTGCACGAGCAGGGGGTGGACCAGTTGCACAGCCGCAAGCTCAGGAGCTTTGCGGAGGTCGCGTTCCAATAGCCCCGGCCGCCGGGCGCGGTTCGGGGCCCACGGGCGCCGAACAGGCTTACAGTCCCGCATGCCAGCAGGATTCAGGGGCGAAGAACGATGCGGGGTCGTGCTCATGATGCGTCAGGCGTGAGCGGCCGGCCGGTGAACGCTGAGAAGGTGGCGCGACATGGTGATTTCAAGATCGGTCGTTGTAGAGAAGCGGCGCATCGCCGACGTCGACCCTGAGAGTCCGGTGATTTCGGATCGCGACCGCGAGCTGCTTCGCTTGCTGGTCCAGAAGCATCAGACCTGCATCGAACAAGGCCGGGGCCACGAGGCCCATGGCCTGGGCACGGCGATTCTGGTGCTGTGGCAGGTCGCCACGCGGCCCGACAACCGCGCCCAGCTCCCCGATACCGGCATGGGCGACCTGTGAGTTCCGTTGACATCCCCGTTGACATCCCCGTTCACAGCGGGCCGCCGCGCGGCACCGCAACCGCCCCGATTGCCGAGCGTTGCCCGATCCCTTAACCTCGCCCGATCGCATCGACCGACCACACCCGGGCGCTGGAGCCGCGCTCAAGGAGAGCGCCATGTCGTCCACCACGCCCCACCCCGGCATTGCCGGCATCCGCACCGTTGCCTTCGTCGGGCAGACGACCGCGGGCAAGACCAGCCTGATCGAAGCGCTGCTGCACAAGGCCGGCGCCATCGGCGCGCAAGGCAGCCTGGAGCGCGGCACCACGGTGTGCGATTTCGATCCGATGGAGCGGCGGGCCCAGCATTCGCTGAATTCGGCCGTGGTCCACCTGATGCACCGCGACACCCGCGTGCACCTGATCGACACGCCCGGCTATGCCGATTTCGTCGGCCAGTCGATGACCGCGCTGGAGGCGGTGGAAACCGCGGCCATCGTCATCAACGCAACCACCGGCATCGAGATGATGAGCGCGCGCATGATGGACTGGGCCGCCCGGCGCCACCTGTGCCGCATGATCATCGTCAACAAGATCGACGCGCTGGGGCTCGATCTGGCCGCTCTGGTGGCGCGCATCCAGGCCACGTTCGGCAAGGAGTGCCTGCCGCTCAACCTGCCCGCCGCGGGCGGGACGAGGGTGGTCGACTGCTTCTTCAATCCGTCCGGCGAGGCGGATTTTTCATCTGTGGAGCAAGCCCACCGCGCGCTCGTGGAACAAGTGGTCGAGGTGGACCCTGATTTTGTCGAGCGCTACCTGAACGAAGGCGATGTGGACCCGGGCGAACTGCACGCCCCGCTGGAGCAGGCCTTGCGCGAGGGGCACCTGATTCCGATCTGTTTTGTCTCGGCGCGCAATGGCGCGGGGGTGGCCGAACTGCTGGATGTGTTCGACCGCCTGCTGCCCAACCCGACCGAGGGCAACCCGCCGCAGTTCTACCGCGGCGAAGGCGCCGAGGCGAAACAACTGCATGCCGAGCCGGATGCGTCCAAGCACGTGATCGCGCATGTGTTCAAGGTCACCGTCGACCCGTACGTCGGCAAGATGGGCATCTTCCGCATCCACCAGGGCACGGTCACGCGCGACAGCCTGCTCTACATCGGCGATGGCCGCAAGCCGTTCAAGGTGGGCCACCTGTTCATGCTGCAGGGCAAGGAGCATGTGGAGGTGTCGCGCGGCCTGCCGGGCGACATTTGCGCGGTGGCCAAGGTCGACGAGATGCACTTCGACGCGGTGCTGCACGACGCCGCCGAAGACGACCACCTGCACCTGCTGCCGCTGGAGTTTCCGGTGCCGGTGCACGGCCTGGCGATCGAGCCCAGGCGGCGCGGCGACGAGCAGCGCATGTGGGAAATTTTGCAGAAGCTGGTCGACGAAGACCCGTGCCTGAAGGTCGAGCATGTGGCCACCACCAACGAGACCGTGGTCTACGGCCTGGGCGAGTTGCACCTGCGCACCTTGCTGGAGCGCATGAACGACATCTACAAGTGCGAGGTCAACACGCGGCCGCCGCGCATCGCGTACCACGAGACCATCACCGCCCCGGCCGAAGGCCACCACCGGCACAAAAAACAAAGCGGCGGCGCCGGGCAGTTCGGCGAGGTGTTCCTGCGCATCGAGCCGCTGGCGCGTGGCGCCGGCTTCGAGTTCATCGACCAGGTCAAGGGCGGCACGATTCCCGGCCAGTACATCCCGGCGGTCGAGAAGGGCGTGCGCCAGGTGCTCGACAGCGGCGTGATCGCGGGCTACCCGGTCAAGGATGTGCGGGTGATCGTGTATGACGGCAAGCACCATAGCGTCGACTCGAAGGACATCGCGTTTGCCACCGCCGGCCGCAAGGCTTTCATCGACGCGGTGCTGAAGGCGCGGCCGATCGTGCTGGAGCCGATCGTCAAGGTCGAGATCACCGCCCCCGAACACAGCATGGGCGACATCACCGGCGACCTGTCAGCCAAACGCGGGCAGGTGAACGGCACGCATGCGCTGCACGCCGGCAGCATGACGGTCAACGGCCAGGTGCCGCTGTCCGAATTGAACGGCTACCAGGCCCGGTTGAACGGCATGACCGGCGGGCAGGGGCGCTACATGATCGAGCTGAGCCACTACGAGGCGGTGCCGCCGTCGGTGCAGCTGCAGCTGATGGGCAAGCACAAGGCGCCGGACGACGATCAGTAGCCGGGGCCGCTTGAACCGGCCGAATGCGTCCGGCCGAATCCGGCCGCCCGAATCCGGCCGGCCGCCCTCAGCGGCGCACCCAGCCGGCCAGCGCGGGCAGCACGCGCCCCAGCAGCCTGGGGTAGCGCTGGGCCAACGGCATCAGCTGGGCCAGGTCCTCTTCGGTCCAGGCCTTGAACACGAAAGACGCAACGATGAACACGATGGCGTACAACAAGCCGGCCACGAACTGAACCGGCAGGCTGTTGCTCACCCACAGGCAGGCGCCGGCCACCACGGTCGCGAGCGCCGAGGCGAGCAGCAGCCGGGCCAGCTCGCGCCATGGCAGCGCGACCTTGAACACTTTCACGATGCCGCCGCCGATCACGAAGAACAGGACCAGGCTGGAAGCGGCGTGCGCGATCATGGCGCCGCTCAGGCCGTAGCGAGGCACGAGCAGCACTGCGGCCAGGATGCTCAGCGCCACGGAAAACACCGCGACAAACGCGCGGATGCGCTGGTGGTCGGTGGTCGACAACAAGGCACCGAAAGCGCCTTGCGACAAGGTGACGCCGGCCACCACCGCCATGACGCGAAACACCTGCACCGCCGGCTGGTACTGGGCACCGTACATCAGCGTGACCACCACGTCGGCCCACAGGAAGCCGACGCCGGCGACCAGGAACCCGGCAAAGCTGAAGTAGCGCACCGAATGGGACAGGATGACGTTGACCCGCGCGGCCCCGCCGGCGCCGAAGGCATGTCCCATCAAGGGCATCAACACCGAGTTGAGGCCCGAGGACAGCAACTCCACGCCGCCGCGCGTCAGGCTGCCGGCGATGGTGAAGAAGCCCACCTCGGCCGGGCCGATGTAGGTGCTCAGCAAAAACGTCTCGGCGGCCTTGTTGCCGAACGCCCCGGTGACGGTCAGCAGCACGGTCCACAACAGGTGGTTCTTCAGGCGCGGGGCCAGGCTGTCGTCCAGCCCTCGGGCGGTGGGCCGGATCCTGCGTGCCCGCAGCATGGACCACGCGATGAGCATGTAGGCCACGCCGGTGGCGCCGAACAGCGCCAGGTACGCCGTCAACGGCGCCTGCAGAAGGTACAGCACCAGCACGCACAGCATGTTGACGCCGCTGATCGACATGGTCGAGTAAGCCTCGACCGCGTACTGGCCGTAACCCTTGGCCACCGAGATGTCGAACAGATAGATGGCCTTGGCGATCGTGCTCAGCAGAACGATGCCGGCGAACAGGGCCACATGCGCGTTCCAGCTGACCGGGACGGTCAGCGGCAGCACGATCAGGAAGCCGCCCGTCGTCGCCAGAAGGCACAGGTACTGCAGGCGCCGCAGCCAGCCGTGCACCGCCCTGGCGGAGCGCGTGCTGCCGCGGCCAATGCTCTCCGAGACGAAGCGGATGCCGGTGGTGTTGAGCCCGTTGTTGGCGATCGTCACCAGCACGCCGGAGAGCCAAACCACGTAGGCATAGCGGCCGAAATCGTCTGGCCCGAGCGCGCGCGCGATGACCGCGCTGACGATCAGGCCGAAGAAGAAGCTGACGTAGGTCGAGCCTGTCATCAGCAACGCCGCCTTCGCCGTGGCGAGGCGGCTGAACGGGTTGCTCATGGGTTGTGCCTCGATCGGGCCCCGAGCGCGCAACGCCGGCGACTTGGTGCACGCAGCGCGGCAACGCCTGGAATTCGGCGTGCGGTAGCATCGCCGCCCGCCCGAACCCGACTCACCTGTTGACAAGCCCCGCCATGCTCAAAATCCTCCATGTCGTCGAATCCCTCGATTTCGGCGGACTCGAGCGTGTCGTGACCGATCTGGCGATGGCCCAGCACGGCCGCGGCCATGACGTCACCGTGTTCTCGATCAACCAGACCGCCGGGCTGCGCGCCGAACTGCAGGCCGCCGGCATTCCGGTGGTGGTGGGCGAAAAGTCGCGCAGCCTGGACTTCGGCGTGCTGGGCAAGCTGCGCCGCACCGCCACCCGCGGCAACGTGGACATCGTGCACGCCCACAACTTCATGCCGAACTACTACGCCGCGGCCGCCATGGTCGGCGCCCGCCGCCGGCCGCCGCTGGTGGGCACCTGCCACGACATGGGCAACCGGCTGTCGAACCGCAAACTGCGCTGGATGTACCGCCTGTCGCTGCTGCAAACCAGCCGGGTCGCGATGGTCGGGCAACAGGTTCACGACCGCTACATCGCCTCCGGCATGGTGAAGCCCGAAGCGGCGGAAACTGTCCTGAACGGAATTCCGGTGCGGCGTTTCACCGGCTCCACCGCGCGGCGCGGCGCGGCCAGGAGCGTGCTGGGCCTCGCCGACGACGTGCCGATGGTCGGGTGCGTCGGCAGGATGGTGGCGTTGAAGAACCAGCGCCTGCTGATCGACAGCATGCCGGCGCTGCTGAGGTCGCACCCCGCGCTTGCGCTGGTGGTCATCGGCGACGGCCCGCTGGAGGCCACGCTGCGCGCGCAGGCGGCCTCGCTGGGCGTGGCCGCGCAGGTTCACTTTCTGGGCCAGCGCGCCGACGTGGCCGATCTGCTGCCGGCCTTCGACATCTTCGCGCTGCCCTCGCTGACCGAGGGCCTGTCGATCGCCTTGCTGGAGGCCTGCGCCACCGGCCTGGCCGTGGTGGCAACCAGCGTCGGCGGCAACCCGGAAATCATCCGCGACGGCCGCACCGGCTTGCTGGTTCCGGCCGACGACGGCGAGGCGCTGCGCGCGGCGCTCCAATCGCTGCTGGACGACGCGGCGCTGCGTGCGCGGTTGGGCGCCAGCGCCAGCGAATGGGTCGCCGCCAACGCGTCGATCGACGCGCTGTGCAGCACTTACGACGGGTTCTACCGGCGTGCGATGTAGCCGCGCCGCGCCGGCGATCATTGGCGCTGGTCGCGGAACCATTGGAAGGTCAGGTCCAGGCCGTCGCGCGTCGACACGCCCTGTTGCCAGCCGATCGCTCGCAGCGGCGCGTTGCTGTATTTGAGCGGCCGGTACATCGAGCGCACCACGTAAGGCGTGAACACTGCGGGCAACTGGCCCTTGGACGCACGGTGATAGCGCTCGAGCCAGCGCGACCCCATCAAGAAGGCCCAGTAAGGCACCGGCACGGTCCACATCGGCTGCACCTTCTTCCGATACGCCTGCAGGTACTGGCGGCAGGTCGGCAGGTCGTCGTCGACGACGTTGAAGGCGCTGCCGGGCGGCGCACGCAATGCGGCCAGTGCCACCGCGTCGGCGCAGTTGTCGACATAGCTCAGCGGCAGCGTGGCGCCGCCACCCAGACTGAAGAACAGACCCATGGCCTTGAGGCCCACCCGGGACGAAAACGCGCCCCCGCCCGGCCCGTAGATCACGCCGGGGCGCAGGATCACGGTCTCGAACGCGTGCCGATCGGCCATCTCCAGGAACAGCCGCTCCTGGCGCGTCTTGGCATAACCGTAGGGGCCCCGGTTGGTGCCGACCTCCTCGATCGGGGTGGACTCTGCGAGCAGCGCGCCGTCGGCCAGCGGCTCGGTCTTGTAGACCGAGAACGAGCTGATCAGCACCACCCGCTTGACGCCGCTTGCCACCGCGGCTTCCAGCAGATTGCGCGAGCCCAGAACCGTGTTGGCAAACATGTCGGCAGCGGCACCGCGCATGCCGGCGGCGGCGTGCACGATGCAACCCGCGCCTTGCACCATCGCGCCAAGGGTGCCGCGCGCAATCAGGTTGGCGGCAACCCACTCGATGTGGGCCTGCGGAAACTGGCCCGCCAGGGACTCGATCAACCCCGCCGGCGGCCGTTGGCGAAAGTGCAGCCGGAGATCGGTGGCGCCCATGGCCAGCAGGCTGTGCGCAATGCGTTTGCCGAGGAAGCCGCCGGCGCCGGTCAACAGAACTTTCATGCGCGGGCCTCGATGCCGACCACCATGCGGTCGATGGCGCGGCACACGCGCAGGATGTGGGCGTGCGGCACCGGGTCGGTGCCGCTGCCTTCGACCGCATCGTAGAAGCGATTGAGAAGAACGCGCATGCACTGGAAGTAGTGCGCCTCATGCCGGCGGAACTCGCCCAGCCCGCGCCAGCCGTTGCGAACAAAGCTGCGCGCCTGCACCCACGGGGGGAACAGCCGGCCGATGGCGCTGGGCTGGGTCTGGCGCGCGCTGTGCACGAGCGTGCGCGCCGCGTAGTCCAGCTCCACGGTGTCGGTCGTGCCCACGACACGCAGCGTGTGCGCCACCGGCCGGCCATGCGCGCTGACCAGGCCGGACACCGTCACCGAACCACCCCGCAGCATGAAGCGCAACTCATCCGCCATCGCGTCGACGGCGGCATTGCCGGTGGCCGGCCGGCGCCTGAAGGCCAGCACCTGGACCGAAAAGTCATCGCCGATGTGCGCCGCAACCTTGGCCAGCACATGGTCCAGCACGTTGTGAAACAGCTTGCCCGGCAGGCGATGGACCCAGTGGCCGGGGTCGCCCATCACCGCCATGCCGTAGTCGCCGGCCAGGTTGTAGCCGTAGTTCGTTTCGAGGTGAACGATCTCGCCGAGGGCGCCGGCTGCGAGCAGCTTCTCCAGCTCAAGCCCCGGTGTTTCAAAGTTGTAGAGGTAGTTGACGCTGACCCGTTTGCCGGCGGCGGCGGCCGCGTCGAGAATGACGCGCGCCTGCGCTTCGGTCAGCGCAAAGGGCTTCTCGACAAACACATGGCAGCCCGCATTCAGGGCCACGCAGGCGATGGCCACGTGCGAATCCGGCGGTGTGGCGATGTGCAGCACATCGAGTCTCTCGGCGCGCAACATGGCGTCCAGGTCGGTGTAGCGGGCCGGGATGCCCAGCCGCACGCTCAACTGTTCGGCCATCAGCGGCTCGCTGTCGCACACCGCCGCCACCTCGCCGCGCCCGGTGGCCCTGATCTGCTCCACATGCCCGTCGGCAATCTTTCCGCACCCCACGATTCCGACTCTCAGCACGCTGCCCTCTTTCATGTTTTCTTGGATTCTTTGCGGGTGGATGGACGAGCCCATGACCGCATCGGTCGCGGCGCCCAACCCATCTGAAGGCGGCCTGGAGGCACGCCGGGGATTTTCCCAGACTCTGCTGCGGATTCGCCCCGGGGGGCGGCCCGGGCGCGCTGGATAACGTGATGCTTTGCGCGCGGTCCGGCGCCGACCTTCGCCCCGGCGACAGGGCTTCGGTCAGGGCTTCGCGTAGGCCGGTCGCGCGATCACGTGGTCGCGGTAGCTGCCTGGGTCACCGTCGAGGCCGGCCTCTGCCGCCTTGATGATGTTGTAGGTCTCGCGCGCGCTCACGTAGTGGAGCTTCCATTCGCGGCCATCGTTGTAGCGCTTCTCCAGGTGGTCAAATGCCTGACGCATCGGCTCGCCCAGCAACGCGCCCATGTCGCGCTCTTGCGTGCCATGGGTGTGCACCTTGACAAAGACCCACTCGGGCTTGCCCTGGACGTGGATGCCGGTGTCCACCCAGGCATCGACGCGTGCCGGGGTCGGTGGTGAACTGCTGCGCACATCGCCGCTCTCGATGCGCGGAAAGATCCCGAACTTGCGGTTGTGCCACATGAAACCGAGCGGCCCTTGAACGATCATCAGGTCGCCCACGGGTGTGCCGCCGACCCGCACACGCTCCCCGCTGTCATGCGACTTGGGGCGCAGCGGATCGTCGGTGGCGTAGAAGATCTTGTTGATGGTGCGCGTCTGGCACGGGTCGGGCGCGGCCGGCAAAGTGAAGTCCGCGTAGCAGCCTTCTTCGCGAAGAATGATCAGCTCGTTGTTCACCCCGCACCCGGTTCCGCCGGGATGGCAATTGTCGAGTGCCCAGTTGCCGTGGATGAAGCTCCATTGCGGTTGCCCGGTCGTCGGATGGCGTGGCAAGGCATCGTGCCGCGACGCGAGCAGTTCGGTGAATCGGCTCAGCTTTTCTCTGAGCCCGGCTTCGGTGTCGTTGTCGTGATGCAGGTGAATCTCGATCTCGCCGATGCCCATGCGACACAGGTCGACCAGCGCATCGAGGTGCTCGGGCCGGTACTCTTCTTCGGGGTAGAAGAACGTGTGCACCGGCGCGCGCCCATCGGCGTCGCGGCGGCCTTCGCAGAGTTTCGGGTACTCGCGGCTCCACCTCGCCACGCGGGCGCACTCGGTCTCGTAGGAGGGCTGCTCCCAGCCGGGCTCATAGTGGTCGACAAAGCAGAACATCAGGTGTTTGGTGGCGCCCGGTGCCGGCTCACCGCGCCAGTCCTGGCGCAGGAAGCTGCCGAGCCAGCCGCCAATGTTCTTCTTCCGAAGTTCGATGGCGGTCAATCCGACGGCGGCCAGAAAAACCGTCAGCACGGCAACGAGGAAGAGTGTCATGCAAGCCTTGAGTATCGGGTCGCCTTGTCGGCCGAATGCAAAATGCTAACTGCGAAAGCGTGGCGCGGGTGGCAGCGCCAAACACCGCTGACCCGCCGCCGACCCGTCGCCGACCCGCCGCAGTCTATTGGAAAGCGGCGGCACTTCCAACGCACCCGGAAAAGCCGCCGATCCATGCGTGACTCTGTCACATTTACCCCGTGCTTCGTTGCAATAGAACAAACATGTATACCGCCGTGAGGCTGGCGAACATGGCAAGCAGGGTCGATGCGCGCCACGCCGGCGGCTCCTGCATTTCCGGTTGAGGTATCGGCCCGTTGATGTGCCTGACGCTGTACCAGGACGCCACGCACAGCGCCAACAGCACGTACAGACCCGGCGAGTAGGTCCGGGACAGGAACCATGCACAGGCCAGGAAGGCGGTCAGCGAAGCGTTCAGCATCACCGCGAGCCTTCGTTCCGGAGCGTTCGCCGGTGCCAGCCGGATGGCCTGCCGCAGCCCCTTGAAGGTGAGCACGATCAAACCCAGCCACGCAAAATAGCCCATCAAGCCCAGCTCGGCAAAGCACAGGACAAACGAGTTGTGCGCGGTGAGTTGGTGGTGGTCCGTGAAGTTGCCGAAGCCCACACCAAAGACCGGCTGGCGCCTGAGCATGGTGATGCCTTCTTGCCAGGCTTCGATTCGTTGGGCCGCCGATTGCTCCTTGGTCGACAACTCGCGCCCGCCAATGCTGGCCACACTGATGCCCGCGACCACCACCGCTGCGAGGATCAGCGTGCGCACCAGTCCCAGCCATCGCTGCCCGGCCAGCAACGCCAGCGCCGCTATCCCCAGCAGTGCGCCGCGGGAATGGGTCAGGTAGGTGGCGTAGCCCAGCAGCGCGGCGGGCGCGGCAACCACCAACAGGTTGCGAAGCTTGCGGCCGGGCAGGTAGAACCACCAAAGCAAGGGCAGCACCATCACCATGGTCTGGGCAAAGTCGTTGGGGTCGTTCAGAAAGCCCACGCTGCGCACGCGAATGAGAAACCGGCCCGACTTGTCGTCGGCCGGCGCGGCGTAGTCCCGAAGCTCCGCGGGCGCGTCGAGATCGTCGTCGTCGCTGGCACCCTGGCGCAGCACGAGTTCGCTTTCCATGAACCCGGTGTGGAACGAGTAGACGCTCAGGCCCGCCAGCACGACGACGCTGCACACGATGACGACACAGGTGACCTGCAAGCGCCGCAGCGAGGTCAGGTTGAGCAGGCACAGCACCATCAACATCGCGGCCGCGCTGAATTCGGCAACGGCCGGCAGCACGCCGCCGAGCCACTGGTTGGCGACCTGCGACAGCGCGATGACCACGGTCAACCCGCCGAGCAACCAGAAGTGAACCGGTCGCGCCGCCACTTCTTTGCGCGTCATTGCGCGCACACCGGCGGAGATGAAGGTCAGGGCCCACAGGATGAACATGGGCCGGTAGGGCGCCAGATCGGAGGCGATCGTGTCGAACGGCCGCAAATACGTGAAGAGGATATAGACGATGAACAGGGCAAAACTCATGGATTGACACCGTGTCTGGATACCATCGCTTCGGCGCGTGAAATGCACACGCTGACCGAGTTTCGGGTGCCAAAGGCCGTCGGCATAATAGGTCAGCACAAGAAGACTGCCCATTCAAGAAATCACAGATGTCGACCGCCAAGCCCTCCGATCGCGTGAAGCGAGTGCTCTATCACCACCGAACGCAGGGCAAGGCCGTGGAAGGCGTGCACATTCGTGGTATCACCGACGCCCTGAGGGTCGAGGGCGTCGCCGTCGACATCATTTCCCTGCCCGGCGCGGACCCCTATGCCAGCCCCAAGGCGATGTCGCCGACCCTTCAGGCCACGCGCCTGATGCGACTCGTTTCCAGGTTCCCGGAACCGCTGTTCGAATTGGCTGAACTGGCCTACAACCTGGTGGCGGGGTGGCGCATCCTGGCCTACTTGCGCAGCCACAAGGACGTGGCGTTCATCTACGAACGCTACTCGCTGTTCATGTTTGCCGCGGTGCTGATCGGGCGCTTGCGCAAGTTGCCGGTGATTCTCGAGATCAACGACTCGGCCGCCGTCGAACGAGTGCGCCCGCTGTTCTTCGCATCATTGGCGATGGCCGTGGAGCGTTGGGTGTTTCGCCAGGCCAGCGGCTTGGTGTTCGTTTCCAGTGTGTTCCGCGACCGTGCGCTGGCGGTGCATTCGCGCATCGCGCCGACGATCATCACACCGAACGCGGCGAACATCGACAAGTTCAGCTTCACGCCGGCGCAGCGCGCCGCCGCCCGAGCCAAATGGGGCCTCGATGGGCATGTGGTGTGCGGCTACCTCGGCGCTTTTGTGCCCTGGCATGCGATCGATCAGTTCGTCTACCAGATCGCCGATCGCCTGCCGCAAGCACCCCACCTCAAGCTGTTGCTGGTCGGCGACGGTGCGACGTTTCCCGAGGTCGCCGCCTTTGTCAAGCAGCGTGGTCTTGAAGGGCGGGTGGTGCTGAGTGGCCGGGTGCCGCATGACGAGGTTCCTGGTTTGTTGGCCGCCATGGACATGGCCATCTTGCCCAGCGCGGGGGACTACACCTCGCCGGTGAAACTGTTCGAGTTCATGGCCTGCGGCGTTCCCCCGGTGGCGCCTGACTTTTCGCCGATCCGCGAAGTGCTGGTCGAAGATCAGACCGGCTGGATGTTCCCGGCAGGCAACCTCGAAAGCGCGGCCTCCGCGGTGTTGCAACGCAGCCGGAGCCCGACCGAGTTGCAACGCATCGGCACTGCGGCGCGCGCCTACGTCGCCGCCGAGCGGCAATGGCGCAACAACATCACCCAGCTTCTCGACTTCCACCTTGAACTCGCCAGCCGCAGGCCGGCGTGACGGTGCCGGCTGACATGCGCACCGAGCGCGACATCGAGGTCAGCATCGTCACGCCGATGTTCAATGCCCGGGCCTGGCTGCCGGCGCTGTTCGAGACCACGCGCGGCCAACAGTTCCGGCGCTTTGAGCACCTGCTGGTGGACGACTGCTCGTCAGACGGCAGTGTCGAAGAAGCGCTGAGGCTGGGCGCCGGCGATGAGCGCGTCAAGGTCTTGCGCATGCCGCGCAACGGCGGCCCTGCCGCGGCGCGCAACATGGCCATCGAGCAGGCGCGGGGACGCTTCCTGGCTTTTCTGGATGCCGATGATTTGTGGCTGCCTCAAAAGCTCGAGCGGCAGCTGGGCTGGATGAAGCAGCAGGGCCACGCCTTCACTTACCACGACTACCGCCACATGTCTCACGACGGCAAGCGGCTGGGTGCGGTGGTCAGTGGCCCGGACGTGCTCACGCTGAAGAGCCTGCACACCCACCGCGGCACCGGCGGCTGCCTGTCGGTGATGGTCGACACCGAGCAGTTGCCCGGGTTTCGATTTCCTGACCTGCAGCGCTCATTGCCGGAAGACTTTCTGGCGTGGCTGGCGATCATTCAGCGCGGGCACCATGGCCACCGTTTGCCGCATGACCTGGGGCGTTACCGCCTGACACCGGCCAGCCGCTCGTCGAACAAGCTGGCGTCCGCGCTGGCGGTCTGGCACTTGTATCGGCGGGTTGAAAGACTGCCGATTTCCACCGCCGTGTCCTGGTGGTCGCAGTACGCGTGGAACGCGCGCCGGCTCTACAAGCGAGCCCGGCCGGTTGAACCTTGAGCGGGGCCGGCGCTGCGTCGAGCGCCCCCGGCAGTCCTGCGGCGCTGGCTGTGTTGCGGCGCGCGACAATCTGGCGTGACATAGCTCACGCAGGGCGCATAACGCGAGTCAGGTTGGCCATCTTGCGCATCGCGGCACCCGCTGGCGGTTCAAAATGGCGCCTCTTGCCGGCATGGTGAACATCGCCGATGTCCTCACCCCTTTCGCACCGCCATGTCTCCGATGTCAACCGCCCTCGTCGATCGTGACGGGAACGCCATGCCGTTCACCCACCCTGCGGATGCTGAAGCGGGCTCGCGTGAGATGCGGATTGCCATCGTCACGCCGATGTTGCCCGTGCCGCATGACCAGACGCGGGGCCGCTACATCCACGAAACCGCCCGTTCGCTGTCCAAGCTGGCGAACGTGCGGGTGTTCTTCCAGTCATTGCGCTATCCGCGGCTGCCGGGCATGAGGCCGCGAAGCTTTCTTCACGGCGGCGTCGATGCGGGCTACACGCTGGCCGGGGTGGATGTCGAGGCTTTCGATTACCCGGCAATTCCGGTGGTCTCGCGCGGCATCAACGGCCTGGTCAGCAGTTGGGTATTGATGCCGCGCGTGCGCGCGTTCAAACCCGACCTGGTTCTGGCCTATTGGGTCTACCCCGATGGCTTCGCTGCCCTGCGCGTGGCGCGGGCGCTGGGCGTGCCTTGCGTGGTGGGCGCCTTGGGGTCGGACATTCACGTGCGCGATGGTCTGAACGTGATGATGACCCGGCACACCATCACGAAGGCCGACGCACTGCTCACCGTCAGCGAGGCGATGAGAACCACCGCGATCAATGACTTCGGTGCGGCGCCGGCTCGGGTCCACACCATCGTGAACGGGTTCAACACCTCGGTCTTCGGCCCAGCTGACCAGGCGCGGGCCCGGCAGCGTTTGGGACTCGGTGCCGATGAACAGGTGGTTGTTTACGTGGGCCGCTTTGTCGAGGCCAAGGGGCTGCGCGAGTTGATCGCCGCGGCCCGGCTGCTGGCATCGGCCAACCCCCGGTTTCGCCTGGCGCTGATCGGCGATGGTGTCATGAAGGCCGAGTTGCTGGCGCTGGTCGAATCGGCCGGGCTGGCAAGCAAGGTCCATCTGCCTGGCGGCCTGGCCCCCGAGGAAGTGGCGCGTTGGATTTGCGCCTCGGATGTGCTGACACTTCCGAGTTGGTCGGAAGGCTATCCCAACGTCGTGGTCGAAGCGCTGGCCTGCGGCCGGCCGGTGGTCGCGACCGACGTGGGCGGGACGCGCGAAATCGTCGGTTCGGACAACGGCATCCTGATCCCTGCCAAGGACGCGCCGGCACTTGGGTCAGCGTTGGCGACGGCCTTGCAGCGGCACTGGAATCACGCCGGGATTGCCGCCTCCATGCGAAGGTCATGGGACGACGTTGCCGCAGAGACCCTGCAGGTTTGCGCCACGCTGGTCGCGGCCAACCGGCGCGGCCAGCGCTTGGCTGCACGGGCATAGCGTTTTGGCACGAGGGGCCGGCCGGATGGCCACTCACGTGATTGATTTGTTTGACGGGAGAGAGATCATGACGACAGCAAGAAAAGTCCTGCTACTGGAGTTCAACGAGATCAACTGGGCGGTCATCGATCGGCTGATCGCGGAGCGCGGCGCCGGGTTCCTGCCGAACTTCGTGCGCCTGCGGGAACAGGGCGCGTGGGCGCTCCAATCCGCGGTGGAGCGGCCACCCTTGCTCGACCCGTGGATCACCTGGGTCACGCTGCACACGGGCGTGTCCCCGGCGGTTCATGGCGCGTCCGTGCTGGAGCAGGATGCCGAGACGATTTCCGCCAAGCGAACCTGGCAGTACGTGGCCGAAGCAGGCCGCTCGGTCGGTGTGTTCGGCAGCATCAGCGCCTATCCGCCCGCGCCGTTGCGGGGCTTCATGGTTCCGGGGCCATTTGCGCCGAGCGATGACACTTTTCCCGCGAGTCTGCGGCCGCTTCAGGCGATCAATCGGCGCTACACGCAGGCTCACAACAAGACGAGCAAGGCGCCCGGCGCCCTGGAGGGTCTGCGCATCGGCGCCAAGCTGCTGCGCTTGGGGCTGCGGCCATCCACGTGCGCGCGGGTCGCGGCACAGTTGGTTCGGGAGCGCGTGTCGCCGCACGCCCGCTGGCGTCGTGTCAGCCTCCAGCCCTTGCTGAACTTTGATTTCTTCGAGAAGCTGTACCGGGACGAGCGACCTGACTTCGCGACCTGGCACAGCAACCATGCGGCGCATTACATGCATCACTACTGGCGCGCCTGGGATGATTCGCAGTTCACGACCAAGTCGCCCCCGGCGGAGCGGGAGAAGTACGGCGAGGCGGTTCCGTTCGGCTATCAGGTGTGCGACGAACTGCTCGGGCGGGCCTTCAAACTGATCGACGACCAGACCGTGCTGGTGGTGGCATCGAGCATGGGCCAGCAGCCTTATGCGAGCGAAAAGTACCCCGATGGCAAGATCGTGGTCAGAGTGAAAGACATCGACAAGCTGCTCCAGCTTTTGGGCAAGGACGGGGTGCAGGAGGCGGTGCCCACCATGGTGCCTCAATGGAACCTCGTCGTGCCCGATGCCGGGCGGCGTTCGGCGATCCAGCAGCAACTCGAAGGCGTGCGCCGAATCGTCGCGGGTATTTCCGAACCCGGCTTCGCTGTCGCGGAAGTGGGCAATGCGTTGACCGTGACGCCGCTGGGTCTGGCGCGCATGGTGCCCGGGATCCAGTACATCTTCCCGGCGACGCTCCTGCGCGCCGAAAGCAGGCATTCAATGGACGAGTTGTTCGCCGCCGACACGCCGACGGTGAAACAAGGCATGCACCACATCAACGGCGTGCTGGCGTTTTATGGCAAGGGCATCAAGCGCGGAACGAATCTGGCCACATGCACCAACCTCGACGTTGCGCCGACGATGCTGTCGATCATGGGGCTGAGCCCGCCCGCGGTGATGGAAGGGCATGTGTTGCACGACGCGATGGCGTGAACCCGAACCACGAATCCTGCGCAGTTGTGCTGCGCGACACACACCGGGTCGGCACGTGGCGGCCATAGCCTGATTCGGTGCGTTAGGCTTCGACCGGCCGCGCGGGCGGGCGGGTTAATGCGGGACTGCCTGCCCCGCCGGCGTCAGGGTCCATTGGTTTGATGGGAGATCGGATTGAAGATTGCGATTTTGGGAACGGGCTATGTGGGGCTGGTCACAGGGGCGTGTTTCGCCGATCTCGGCGTCAATGTCACCTGCGTCGACATCGACAAGGTGAAGATCGGCCGCCTCCAGAATGGCGAGATTCCGATTCATGAGCCTGGGCTTGAATCGATCGTCAAGCCCGCAGCGGCGGCCGGGCGTTTGCGCTTCACCAGCGATATCGCCGAAGGGTTGGCCGGATGCGAGGTGGCCTTCATCGCTGTGGGCACGCCTTCGGACGAGGACGGATCGGCCGACCTCGCCTACGTGCTGGCAGCGGCTCGATCGATTGGGTCGGTCATCAACGGCTTCACGGTGATCGTCGACAAAAGCACCGTGCCTGTGGGAACCGCCGACAAGGTCTCGGCCGCCATTGCGGATGCATTGCGTGCTCGCGGCGTTGCGCACGGGTTCGCGGTCGTCTCCAATCCGGAGTTTCTCAAGGAAGGTGCCGCGGTCGCGGACTTCATGCGGCCGGACCGCATTGTTCTGGGCATCCCTGACGGTGCGGCGGGTGTGCGCGCGCGCGAGACCATGGACCGGCTGTACGCCCCGTTGCAGCGAAACCATCAGCGAACGATCTACATGGACGTTCGCTCGGCGGAGCTGACCAAATATGCCGCCAACGCCATGCTGGCCACGCGCATCAGCTTCATGAACGAGCTCGCCAACCTGGCCAGCGCGGTGGGCGCCGACATCGAGTCGGTGCGGCAGGGCATCGGCTCGGATTCTCGAATCGGGTACCACTTTCTCTATGCGGGCACCGGTTATGGCGGATCGTGTTTCCCGAAAGACATTCGCGCCATCAGCCATACCGGTCGCGAGCATGGCATGGAGCTCAAGGTCGTGCAGGCGGTTGAGCGCGTGAACGAACAGCAAAAGCAAGTGCTGGTGCGCATGATCCAGCGCCGCCTTGGCGACGATTTGCGCGGGCGCAGCTTCGGGCTGTGGGGCCTGGCGTTCAAACCGAACACCGACGACATGCGCGACGCACCGAGCCGCGTGATCATTCGCAAGCTGGTGGATGCGGGGGCGCGCATCGTGGCCTACGATCCGGTGGCAATGAGTGAAGCGAAGCGCGTGCTGGCACTCGATTTTGGCGATTCGAGCGAGAAGTTCGACCGCGTTTCCTTTGCCAGCGCACCCGAGGACTGCGTCGAGGGAGCGGACGCGCTCATCATTGCCACGGAATGGAAGGTCTTCAAGAGCCCCGACTGGGGACACCTGCGCCAGCGTTTGAAGCAGCCCCTGGTGTTCGATGGGCGCAATCTGTTCTCACCCCAGCTCATGGGTGGGGAGGGTTTTGAGTACCATTCGATCGGCCGCGCAACACCGGCCCACTGACCTGCGGGTCCATGTCACTGTTCTACGGCCCCGATGTCCAATGCCGCCCCGTTGATCTTGCGTGGGGTTGGAGCAAACCCCGCGCCCAGCTGATAGTTCACGACGATCGCACCGGCACCCGCAGGGGGTGGTTGGCCGACATCGATCACCGCGCTGCCGGCCAGCGGCGTCATCGTCGCCAAGTCGAACGGCGCGGTGGTGCCGGTGATCATGTTGGCCGCGCCCAGCAACTGGCCCTGCACCGGGTGGTCGGCGTCCGAGTCGGCCCAGCCGTTGCTGATCCAGTTGCGCCCCAGGTTGACGATGCCCCCCGGCGTGTAGCCCGGGCCGATG
>JANORB010000036.1:0-24950 GCA_031415135.1 Methylibium sp. | reverse complement strand
TGGCTCAACATCCTGGCGGTACGCGGCGAATCGGTCGAAGCCATCGTGCGCGACCACTGGAAGCGCTTCGGCCGCAACTTCTACTCCCGCCACGACTACGAAGGCGTGGACAGCGCCGCCGCGCAAGGGCTGATGGCGCATCTGCGCGAGTCACTGCCCACGCGGGTGGGCCAGCGCCATGGCGATGCCACGATCGCCAGCGCAGACGACTTTGCGTACACCGATCCGATCGACGGATCGGTCAGCACGGCGCAAGGCATCCGCATTGGTTTCAGCGATGGCTCGCGCATCGTGTTCCGGCTGTCGGGCACCGGCACCGAGGGGGCGACGCTGCGGGTCTATCTGGAGCGGTTCGAGGCCGACACCACCCAGCATGCGGTCGAGACGCAGGTCGCGCTGGCCGACTTGATAACGCTGGCCGATCAACTCGGCGGCATATCGCAGCGCACCGGGCGCACGCAGCCCACCGTGATCACCTGAGCCGGTACGCCACCGAAGCTCGCGCCCCAACAAAAAGGGGCCGCTTGCGCGACCCCTGTGCACACTCAGCGGGCGGAGCCACCGAGGTGGCCCCGCAGCCGCTTCAGTTGGCCCGGACGAAGTCGGCTTCCAGCCCCGAATTGCGGCG
Organism: Methylibium sp.; assembly: GCA_031415135.1. Lineage (GTDB taxonomy): Bacteria > Pseudomonadota > Gammaproteobacteria > Burkholderiales > Burkholderiaceae_C > LGRD01. The sequence continues at coordinate 24,322 of JANORB010000036.1, read as the reverse complement.
GTGCATGATCAGCACGCCCGATTCGGTCGAACTCTTGTTGGCCACGCCGGCCCGCGCCACTTCAACCCGCGCGCCCGACTTCGACGGCGCATCGCCGAACGGATCGCCGACGACGTTGAAACGCGCCGCACCCGGCGTGAACCGCAGGCCGTTGATCTCGTCGCTGACCTGGCCGGAGAAGTAGTTGTCGTAGGCAATCACCGAGAAGTTGATCGTGGTGCCTGCGCTCAGCCCCATCTGGCTCATCGCCGTGGTCATGATCATGTTGCCGGAGTTCAGGTCCGCGTCGGCGTAGAAGAACGCGGACCGGATGTTCGTCTTCAGGTTCTGCACCCAGATCACGGTCTGGCCGGTCGCACTCGGTGTGCCGGTCCCGACCTCTTCGTTGTAGACCGCAAAGTCGGCCACACCGTCGCCGTTGGTGTCGATGTCGACCTCGAACCCACCCGGGTACGCCGGATGAGCGCGGCGCCCGTGCGTGTTGATCGCAAACTCCAGACAGCCACCCGGCTCGCCGCAAACCGCTTCTGCGAGGTAGCGCACGCCCACGGCACGCAGGTCCACCGCAGCGAAGTTGTCGCCCGGCTTGGGCAGCTCGGACCTCGGCAGCTTCGGGCTCGTGGCCAACAGCGAGAACACGTCGAAGCCGCCGGTTTCATGCCCCACGTTGTTGACCCACAGCGCCAATCCGAACGGGCCTCTGGCGATCACCTGCGCGTCGTTCGCGGCCGCGCGGCGCGGCAGCACATGCCAGGGCACCGACAGCTTCTCGGCGCCCGAGGTCAGCGTCAGGTAGCCGTCGTACTCGGGCCCGTTCAAGCCGGCACCGTTGCCGCCCTGACCCCCGCCGTCCAGCGTCCACGAGGGCAGCTTGTCGGGGTCGATCAACAGGCTCACATCGACATCGGCGAAGCCGCGTGCCGGCACCATGACCTCGGCCTGCACCAGTGGTTTGACGGCGCCGCTGGCGGCGTCGCTGGCGTAGCGGAAGCTCGGTGTGATGGTGAACGTCTTGCTGCTGCCCGAGAAGTTCTCGACCCGCAGTTTCTGGCGCGGATCGGCCGTGATCCGGTCGACTTCCAGCGCGCCGAACGACAGGGCCGCCGACTTCTGGGCCCGGTTCCAGGCCAGTGAAGTCAGCTTGACGGCCCGGTCGACCCGCAACTCACCCGCGCCGATGCGCGTGATCGGTGCCAGCTCGCCTGGAATCAGCGCCGGGTTGGTGTAGATGACCGTTTCAGCGCTGTTCATCAACAAGGCCTTGATGCGGTTCGGCGCGAACGTGGGATGCGCCTCGATCAGCAAGGCCGCGGCACCCGACACCATCGGCGCCGCACCCGAGGTGCCACCGAAGTTGGTCTCCCCGCTGCCCGTGCCGGCCTCGGCCGACAGCGACGCGCCTGGCGCGCCGATTTCCGGCTTGATGTGCTGGGTGCTGATCGCCGGCCCGCGCGACGAAGTGCTGGCCATGCTGCCCACCAGCGGGATCGCCGACGCATTCGACATCGACACGTTGACCACCTCGCCAGCGGTCAGCCGGGCCTTGATGGCGCTGGACAGCGATTGCTGGATCACCAGTGTCGGCCGGAAGTCGGTGCCACCACCGAACGAGAAGGCCACGGCGTCGCCGCCGGCGACCAGGCCGATCAACACACCCGTGGCACCGGCCTTGACCGCGTTGTCGATCTTCAGGCTGACCGAACAGGCCCCGCGGTCGATCAACGCGATCTTGCCGCTGGGGCTGTTGGCCACCGGGTCGGCACCTGCCTGGCCGGCAACGCTGCCGGCCGGGCAACCGCGGCCGAAGAACGCGACATTGCCGGTCACGCCGGCGCCGATCGGCGCGAAGTCCAGCGTCGCGGTGTTGCTGTAGATGCCCGCGATCAAAGCGGGCGCGTTGACCACCAGCGGAACCGCCGTGGCGCTGGGCGTCTGCGTCTGTGCGACGCTGATGACGCCGACACCCGTCGATGGCGAACCCACCACATACGGTTTGTTGGCGGAGTTGCCGGCCGAGACCACGACCACCACGCCGAGCTTGACGGCATTGGTCGAGGCCAGCGTCAGGTCGTCTTCGATCTGGCCATAAGGCGAGCCGAGCGACATGTTGATCACATCGACCGCGTCGCTGATGTCGCCATCGCCATTCGGGTCGAGCGCGAAGTCCATGCCTTGCAGCAGTGCCACACCGCTGCAGCTGGTGGCCACGGCGCTGCACACTTTGACGGCCAGCAGGGAGGCGTTCGGCGCCATGCCCTTGGTGCCGGCAATGATGTCGGCCACGTGCGTGCCATGGCCTTCCAGGTCGATCGGGTCCGGGTCCGGCGCTTCGACGGGGGCTGCGCCCGGGGCCGGCGGATTCGGCCACACCTCGCCGACGAAGTCATAACCGCCGATCACCTTGGCGGTGGGGAACAGGCCGTCGCGGGTGGTGTTCTTCGGGTCGGTGGTGGCGGTGCCATAAGCCGCCGCATAGGCCGCATCGGTGCCGGCGCCGCCCAGGTTCCTGTGCGTGTAGTCGATGCCCGAGTCGAGCACCGCCACTTTGACGCCAGCCCCGGTGCGGCCGGAAGCCTGCACCGCGGCGCCGCCGACATAGGGCACGGTTTCGCTCAGGTCGAGCACATGGTCGACCACCGGCCGGACCTTGACCACGCCCGCCATCTGCGAGATGGCTTGCAGCGAAGCGGCGTCCACATTGACGGCGACCGCGTTGTGGGCCACGTGCACGCGGCCGAGTTCGCGCGCGCCCATGCCGCGCAGCTGGTTCAGCATGTCGCCCTGGCGCGCACGCAGCGTGTCCCGGTGGGTTGCCATCGCGCTCCTTTGCGCCTGCTCGGTGGCGCTCAGAATGCGCGCGTTGGTCTTCATGCCGAGGCTGCGCGCCTGCATGTCGATGCCCAGCGCATCCATTTGCGCCGACTTGTACGCCGCCAACGAAGGCTCGGACAGCGTGATCCAAACGCGCTGCGGGCCGGTGGCCCTGGCCAGGCGCGAATCGAGCACGGACTCCGACAGCCCGCCCGGGGCCGTCATTCGAGCGGCCATGGCGCCCTTGGCGGGCGCGGCCTGCGGTTGAGCGCTGTCGGACGGTGGCGATGAGCCGCCCCCGCAAGCTGCCAGCATGGCAAAAGTTACCCCGGTAAGGGCATATCGGATGAGACGCTTCATGAGCAGATTCCCGAAGGTTGAGTTGCCGCGAATGCGGAAGAGTCCGGCATGTTGACCAGAGGGGCGATGCTGCTCTGCCGCTTCTTCGCGAGTCAAGCTCGCAAACGCCTAATCCCCATGACCTAGGGGGCCGCGTTCGACATGGCGCACCGCCCGCACCGCCCGCACGCCCGGGATGTAACGCGCTGCATCCAGCTGTGCACCGGGCAGGCGCACGGCCAGTGCGTTGCGCACCTGTTGCACGCGGGCTTGTTCGATGGCACCAAGATCGCGCAGCCGCGCCATCACGGCGTCTTGCTGCGCCAGGATTTGCAATCGCAGCGCGTCGCGTTCCGCAGGTCGGTCGCGCGGCACGGTGGCCAGTTCGGGCAGATCCAGATCAACCCACACCGAGACCCAGGCGGCCGTGTCGGCGCGCGCATGGGCAGCCGTGGCGCGAGCGGCGCCGGCCGAGGCCAGCGTGGGGTCGGAGGTCACGGCGCCAAGGCATGCGGCCAGCAACACCGCCCAGGGCCGGCCATCAGCGCGACCCATACATCATCTGCCGCGCCAGCGCCGACTTGACCGGGCCGAGCGCCTGCAATGCGGCCAGCCCCAGGCCGCGCGCGGCGCCGGCGCCGGGCAGCTTCCAGGTGAAGCTTCGAGCCAGGAAATCGGTCGCGGCGATCATCGCCCAGCGGTCCGGAGCACGCTGCCATTCGAGCTTGCGCAGCACGCCATCCACATCACTGTTGCGCGCCAGCGAGCGCACCAGTTCATACGCATCGCGCAGACCCAGGTTCAGGCCCTGGCCGGCGACCGGGTGCAGGGTTTGCGCCGCATTGCCGATGCGCACCGTCCGATGTTCGGTCAGCGTGCGCTCGGCACTCAGCCCGAGCGCAAACTGCTTCAGCGCCGACACGCTGGCGATGCGCCCGACCGCCGCGTGGAAGATGTTGTTCAGCACCGCCACGCGTTGCGCGTCGTTCAGGTCGCGCACCGGGTCGTCCTGGGTCGGCACACACCACACCAGGGCGGCGCGGCCGTCCCTCAGCGGCAGCAGCGCGGCGGGGCCGTGGCGCGTGAAGCGCTCGAAGGCCACGCCGGCGCGGCGGGGTGCCGATGCACCCGGCTCGAAGTCCACCTGGCCGACCCACGCGGTCTGCTGGTAGTCGTGGCGCAAGGGCGAGCGGCCCTGCAGCGCTGGCGCTTTGCGCGCCGGGTCGGCGAACCCGCCGCCTTCGGCCACCACGGCGATGTCGAAGCGCTCGGCAATGCCGGCATCCACTTCCACGCCTTCGGGCACATTTTTCAACGCCGCCACCGGCGCGCCGAAGCGGCTGTGCAGGCGCTGCGGATCGCGTTGCTGCGCGTCCACCCAGGCCTGCTGCAACGGGCCGACGATGTGCCCGTAGCTCAACACCGCGCCCAGCATGGGCACGGCTTCGTCGATCGCGCGGATGCGCACCTCCGGCTCGCCCAGCCAGGTGCCGAGCAACGCCCCCACCGACGGCGGCTGCTGGGACACATGCACTTCCACGATCGGCTGCATCAGGTCGTCGCGCCAGGCGCCCAGGCGCCGCAGCATCTGCACGCTGCCGAGCGACAGCGCCAGTGTGCGCGGGTCGGCCGAGACATCCTTGTCCGCGGGCCGCGCGTCGAACAGCGTCACGTCGGCGTCAGGCAGGGTGCCGGCGGCGTGCAAGGCCAGCGCCAGGCCGACCGGGCCGGCACCGACGATGGCCAGGGACAGGGACGGGGACGGGGACAGGCGGTGCAGTGGTTCGGTCATTGGAGGGTCTCCGGATGAAACATCGGCGCCGATGCGGGCTCAGGCACTCAGGCACCCAGCAGTTCGCCGACCGACTTGAAGTCGTCGACACGGTCGCACACCGCCTTGATCGCCATCAGGATCGGCACCCCGAGGAACAGGCCCCAGACGCCCCACAGCCAACCCCAGGCGAGCACGCCGACGAACACCGCCACCGGGTTCATGCGGCTGGCCTTGCCGGTCAGCCACGGTGTCAGAACATAACCTTCGACGCTGTTGATGAACATGGCCACCCCGCCGACCAGCAGGGCCATCTCGAACGAGCCGAACTGGACGAACCCCAGCAGCGCCGAAGCGCCGGTGACGACGATGCTGCCCAGGTACGGAATGAAATTGAGGACGAAGGTCGCAACCCCCCACACGCCAGCGCGCTCCACGCCGATCCACAGGAACGCCAGCCACGTGGCCGCGCCGACCAGCGCGCTGGTGAACACCTGCACCAGCAGGTAGCGCTGGATCTGGGCGTCGATCTCGTCCAGCGCCTGCAGCGTCAACCGCTTCTGGCCGAAGGTCGGCCCGGCGATCTTGACCATCTTGCGCCGGAAGGTGTCGCCCGAGGCGAGCAGAAAAAAGGTGATGAACAGGACCACGACGGCCTGGCCCACCGCCGCAGCCAGGCCCAGCGTGCCGCTCCAGAGGTAGTCGGTCACGTTCAATCGGGGCCGCTCGATCTGCACCTTGGTGACGCCGCGGCCCGCCGCACCGCTGCCGGCGGCGTTTTCGGTGGCGCGCTCGATCTCTGTGGCCGCCTTTTGAACCTTCTCGATGGTTCCCGCCGGGCCCTGGTGGCGCTGCTGTTCGATGCCGCGCCGCAGCTTCTGCGCCACCTCGGGCAAGGACTCGATCATCGCCGCCGCATCGCCGCTGAGCGAATACGCCATCGCCCCCGTGCCGCCCAGAATGCCGATCAACAGCGCCGCCGCGGCCAGCGTGCGCGGCACATGCAGCCGCACCAGGCGGTTGACCAACGGCGTCAGCGCATAACTGAACATCAGGCCCAGCAGCAGCGGCACGATCACCGCGCTGGCCCAGTGCAAAACGTACAGGCTGGCCAGCACCGCGATCACCACCAGCGAGACACTGCGCACATCGACCGGCGCGGTCAACAGCACCCGGGGTGGGTCGTTGGCGGGGGCCAGCAACGGAGCGTCAGCAGCGGCAGCGGACGCGAGCACGGCGTCGGCCACCGCGTCGGCTCCAGCGTCGGCTCCAGCGTCGGCCGCAGTGCCGTCCGGCGTCGTCGATGGCTTCATGCGAGGCAGCCCGGCGGGGCTTGTCCGGCGCGGGGCAACAGCACGATCGAATTCATTTCGACAACTCCCGTGACCAGGCAACGCGGCGCGGCGCCGGACGCCGCTGGCAGAGGCGGAAATTTAGCAGCATGCGGCGCACCAGCGCCAATGCATCCATTTGCGCCGGGCCGGCTCGCCCCTATCATTCGGCCACATTCATTGGGAGGGCACCGCCATGGCGCTGATGGATTTCATCAAGAAACAGTTCATCGACATCATCGAATGGACCGAGGCCGGTGACGGCACGCTGGCCTGGCGCTTCCCCATGGCCGACCTCGAAATCCAGAACGGCGCGTCGCTCACGGTGCGTGAGTCCCAGATGGCGGTGTTCGTCAACGAGGGCAAGCTGGCCGATGTGTTCGGCCCTGGCCGCTACAAGCTCGGCACCGCCACGCTGCCGGTGCTGACCTACCTGCAGAACTGGGACAAGCTGTTCCAGAGCCCGTTCAAGAGCGACGTGTACTTCTTCAGCACGCGCCAGCAGGTCGACCAGCGCTGGGGCACGACCCAGCCGGTGACGATCCGCGACAAGGACTTCGGCGCGGTGCGCCTGCGCGCGTTCGGCAACTACAGCTACCGGCTGGCCGACCCGAAGCTGTTCCACACCGAGATTTCGGGCACGCGCGCGGCCTACACCGCCGCCGAGCTGGACGGCCAGCTGCGCGGCCTGATGCTGCAGCACATCTCCGACGCGGTGGCCTCCAGCGGCGTGGCGTTCCTCGATCTCGCGGCCAACCAGATCGAGTTTGCCAAAGCCCTGCACGCCGCGACCGCGCCTTCGTTCGCCGCGATCGGCCTCAAGCTCGAAGGCGTGACCATGCAGAACGTGTCGCTGCCCGAGGAGCTGCAGAAGATCCTCGACCAGAAGATCGGCATGGGCATGGTCGGTGGCGACATGGGCAGGTTCATGCAGTACCAGACGGCGCAGGCGATTCCGAAGTTCGCCGAAGGCTCGGGCCAGGGCGGGGGCGGCATCGCCGGCGACGCGATGGGCCTGGGCGCCGGTGTGGCCTTGGGCCAGGTGATGGCGCAGCAGCTGTCGCACGGCCTGCAAGGCGGCGCGCCACAGCCGGCCGCCGCGGCGCCGGTGGGCGTGAAGCCCGAGGAGGTGATGGCCACGCTGGAGAAGCTGGCCGAGCTCAAGACCAAGGGCATCGTCACGCAGGAAGAGTTCGACACCAAGAAGGCGGAGCTGCTCAAGAAGCTCGTTTAGCGGCAGCCTTCTTTTCGCTGCCTCTTGGCCACGCCGCCCAGCCCCCAGCGCGCCTACCGCGCCGCGTGCCCGAACTGCGGCGCGCCGGTTGATTTCGCCTCCAGCGCCTCGGCCTTCGCCGTCTGCGGCTTCTGCCGCAGCACCCTCGTGCGCGAAGGCGACGCGCTGCGCAAGACCGGCCAAAGCGCCGAACTGTTCGACGACCACTCGCCGCTGCAGCTCGGTGCCGCCGGCACGTCGCAAGGCTCGGCTTTCACGCTGGTGGGCCGGTTGCAGTACCGCACCAAGGACGGCACCTGGAACGAATGGCATGCGCTGTTCGACACCGGCCGCGGCGGCTGGCTGAGTGAAGACAACGGCCGCTATGTGCTGGCGTTCGACGTGCCGCTGCAAGCCGCGCCGCCGGCGGCCGAGACGCTGCGGCCTGGGGCGCAGCAGCTGGTCAACGGGCAGGCCTGGAGCGTCGGCTCGGTCTCGGTCGCCAGGCTGATTGCGGCTCAGGGCGAGCTGCCCGGCAAGCCCAACCTGGAGCGCGGTTTCGTCGTCGCCGATCTGCGCAGCACGCGCGACGAGGTCGGCACTCTGGACTACGGCGATGCCGCAAAGCCGCGCTGGTCGGTGGGCCGCTCGGTGACACTGGGCGGGCTGTCGATGACCGGCCTGGCCGACGCCGCCGAGAAAACCCTGACGGCGCGTGGTGCGGCGTGCCCGAGTTGCGGCGCGGCGCTCGAAGTGAAGCTGGCGAGCACGCAATCGATCGTGTGCCACCAGTGCCGTGCGGTGGTCGATGTGTCCAGGGGCGTCGGCGCCGACCTCCGGCACTACGAACAACAGGGCCAGCGCGAACCCCCGCAAATCCCGCTCGGCAGCACCGGCACGCTGGCGCTGGGCGCGAACGGGGCGCTGGCCTGGCAAGTGGTGGGCTACGTCGAGCGCTGCGAGGTGCCCGGCAGCGAGGGTGACGACGAACCGGTGTTCTGGCGCGAATACCTGCTGTACCACCGCACCGAAGGCTTTGCGTTCCTGGTCGACGCCGAAGACGGCTGGAGCTGGACCGCGCCGATCACCGGCGTTCCCGAGCGCGCCGGCGAGAGTGTCACGTACCAGGGCGTGCTGTACCGCAAGCTCTACAGCTACACCGGCCGGGTGGTGTATGTGCTGGGCGAGTTCTACTGGCGCCTGGAGCGCGACCAGAGCACCGCCAACACCGACTACCAGGGCACCGACGGCTCGGCCAACAAGCGGCTCAATCGGGAGCAGACCGGCGCCGGCGACGTGGCCGAGGTGGTCTGGTCGGGCGGTGAAACCCTGCTGGCCGACACCGTGGCCAAGGCCTTCGGCCTGGCGCCCGAGAAGAACGCGGCGCTGCGGCGCGACGCCCTGCCCTTGTCGGGCCAGTCGATGTCGACGCTGTCCAAGGTGCTGATCGTGGTCGTCGTGCTGATGCTGCTGCTGGCTGTCACGCGCTGCGGTGACAGCCGCGACGACTGCGACACCCTGCGCGCCACCTACGGTGACGCCTCGCAGGAGTACCGCGGCTGCCTCAACAGCCGAAGCGGTGGCCGCACCGGCGGCGGTGCATTCGGTGGATATTCCAGCGGGGGCGGGCACAAGTGAATCCGGCCGCCCCACCTTTCACGTTGTTCGACAGGAGAATCTGATCATGGGACTCGAATGGTTGAAACCGGCCGCCTTTTTCGGCTCGGTCCTGTATGCGCTGATCGGCGTGGCGGTGTTCTGGGTCTGCTTTGTCATCGTCGACAAGCTCACGCCCTACGACCTGTGGGCCGAGATCATCGAGAAGAAGAACGTCGCGCTGGCCATCGTGGTGGGGTCGATGTGCATCGCCATCGGGCTGATCGTGTCGGCGGCGGTGCATGGGTGATCGGGGGATCGGGGCACTACAATATGGGTACCCATATCGGAGGGTGCGATGAAGACGACGCTTGAAATTCCCGACCCCTTGCTCGACCAGGTCCGCAGAATAGCCGCGCGTGATGGCGAAACGCTGCGTTCGCTCGTCGAGCAGGGTCTGCGCAAGGTGGTGGCCGAGCGCAATGCCAAGGCCAAGCCATTCAAGCTGCGGCAGGTGGCGGTGGGAACGCCAGGCGTCCTGTCTGAGTACGAAAAGGCGTCGTGGGAAGAGAAACGTGCGCTGATGTACGAGGGCCGTGGCGGGTGATCGCCATCGATACGAATCTGCTGGTCTACGCACATCGGCGCGAATCGACCTTTCATGTCAAAGCCCACCAAGCCATTGCTGCGCTCGCGTCCTCGGGATCCACATGGTCTATTCCGTGGCCCTGTCTTCATGAGTTCTACGGCGTGGTGACCAACAACCGGGCCTTCAAGCCGGCTTCGACCCTCGCGCAGGCGAGCGAGCAGGTGTCGGCCTGGCTGGCCTCGCCTTCGCTGGTGCTCTTGCACGAGGGCGCAAAGCATTGGGCGGTGCTGCAGGAGCTGTTGATCACCAGCCGCGTGATCGCCGGGCAGGTGCATGACGCCCGCATTGCCGCGATTTGCCTTGAGCATGGCGTGCGTGAACTCTGGTCGGCCGACCGCGACTTCAACCGTTTCCCGAGCCTGACGGTGCGCAACCCGCTCATCGGCTGAACGGTCCTCAAATGGCGGCCACTTTCGACGGCACGCCACCCCCGGTCACGCGAGTGAGCCCCGCCGAAGTGGCGCTGCTCGCCTCGGTCTTCGTCGTCGCCGCCTGTGGGCTGGTGTATGAACTGGCGGCCGGCGCGCTGGCCAGCTACCTGCTGGGCGACTCGATCCTGCAGTTCTCCACCGTCATCGGCACCTACCTGTTCGCGATGGGGGTGGGCTCGTACGGGTCGCGCTTTGTCGAGCGCCAGTTGATCGCCAATTTCCTGCGCATCGAATTGCTGGTCGGCCTGGTGGGCGGCCTGATGCCGGCGGCGCTGTTCGCGCTGCACTCGGTGGCCACGCCGTCGTTTCGCTTCGCGCTGTATGCCTGCGTGATGCTGGTGGGCGTGCTGGTGGGGCTGGAGATTCCGCTCGTCATGCGCATCCTCAAGCACCAGTTCCGTGACCGCTATGCGCTGAAGAACCTGGTCTCGCAGGTGCTGACCTTCGACTACCTCGGCGCGCTGGTGGTGTCGATCGCGTTCCCGCTGGTGCTGGTGCCGCAGTTGGGGCTGATCCGCACCGGGCTGTTCTTCGGCTTGCTCAATGCCGCCGTGGCGGTGTGGGCGCTGGTGCTGTTTCGCGGCCAGTTGCGCCATGCCGGCGCGCATGCGGTCGCCTGCGCGCTGACGGTGCTGGCGCTGCTGGCGGCCTTTGCATACGCCGACCGCATCACCCACTGGGCCGAAGACCGCTTTTATGTCGACAACGTGATCCACAGCGAAACCAGCCCGTACCAGCGCGTGGTGGTCACGTCGGGAAAGGCCGGTGTGCGGCTGTTCCTGAACGGCAACCTGCAGTTCCATTCGCGCGACGAGTACCGCTACCACGAGGCGCTGGTGCACCCGGCGATGGCGGCCCACGGCGCCCCGAAGCGCGTGCTGGTGCTGGGCGGCGGCGACGGCATGGCGGTGCGCGAGGTGCTCAAGCACGGCGGCGTCGAACAGGTCACGCTGGTCGAGCTCGACCCGCACATGACCCGGCTGTTCTCGACCCAGCCCGCGCTGCGCCAGCTCAACGCCGACGCGCTGCGGTCGCCCAGGCTGCGCATCGTCAATGCGGATGCGTTCGCGTGGCTGGAACAGAACGCCGACCGCTTCGACGTGATCGTCGTCGACTTCCCCGACCCGACCAACTTCGCCATCGGCAAGCTCTACACCACCAGCTTCTACAAGCTGGTCGACCAGCACCTGAGCGCCAGCGGCTACGCGGTGGTGCAGACCACCTCGCCGCTGATCGCGCGCAAGAGCTTCTGGACCGTGGCGACGACGATCGAGGCGGCCGGCCTGGCCGCCACGCCGTACCACGCCCATGTGCCGAGCTTTGGCGAGTGGGGCTTCATGCTGGCCAGCCACCGGCCGTACAAGCTGCCGGCCGAACTGCCAGCGGGGCTGAGATTCCTGACGCTGGCCGGCCTGCCGGCGCTGTTCGATTTCCCGCCCGACATGGCGCGGGTGCCGACCGAGGTCAACCGCCTGTCGAACCAGGTGCTGGTGCAGACCTTCGAGCAGGAATGGGGCAAGGTGCACGAGTGAGCGCCGTGCATGCCGTTCGCCGCCGCGCCATGCTCGCGGCCGCCGCCGGCCTGCCCTGGGCCGGCTGCCGGCACGACGACGCGCCGCGCTACAGCGGCGGCTGGGTCGGCGCGCAGCATGAGCGCGGCCACCGGCTGCGCGACCCGCACAGCGACGCGAAGTCCGGCAACCGGCCCGCGCCGGCGGTGCGGCGGCGCGCCGCTGTGATCGTGGTCGGCGCGGGCATTGCCGGCCTGGCGGCGGCGCGCGCGCTGACTCAGGCCGGCCTGGACGACGTGCGCGTGTTCGAGCTCGAAGACAGCGCCGGTGGCAACAGCCGGGGCCACATGATGGGCGGCATGGCCTGCCCGCTCGGCGCGCACTACCTGCCGCTGCCGGGTGAGCGGGCGCTGGAGGTGATCGCGCTGCTGGAGGAACTGGGGCTGCGCAGCACCCGCGCCGGCCACGCGGTCTACGACGAGCGCCACCTGTGCCACAGCCCGCAGGAGCGTTTGTTCATCGGCGGCCAATGGCATGAAGGCCTGCTGCCGCCGATCGAGGCCTTGGCGCCGGCGCAGCGCGCCGACACGCTGGCGCAGTACCGGCAGTTCGGCGCCGCCGTGGCTCAGGCGGCCCAGGGCGGCGCCTTCGGCATGCCGACCGCGCGGTCGGCCTGGAGCCCCGAGTTGACACGGCTCGATGGCGTGACCTTGGCGCAGTGGCTCGACCACCAGGGCTTGCGCGCACCGGCGCTGCGCTGGTATCTGGACTACTGCTGCCGTGACGACTACGGCGCCGGCGCGGCGCAGGTGTCGGCCTGGGCCGGCCTGCACTATTTCGCCAGCCGGCACGGCTTTCACGCCCCGGGCGACGAGGTCGAGAATCGGGAGGGTGTGCTGACCTGGCCCGAAGGCAACGCCTGGATCAGCCGCCGCCTGGCCGAACCACTGCGCGAGCGCCTGCACACCGGCATGGTGGTGATGCGCGTCGACGAAGGCCGGCACGACGTGACTGTGGATGTCTGGAATGTGGCGCTGCGGCACGCCGAGCGCTGGACGGCGGCGCAGGTGGTGCTCGCGGTTCCGTTGTTCGTCGCCGCCCGCATGCTGGCCGCGGTGCCGCAGGCGCTGGCGCATGCCGTGGCACAGATGCGCCATGCCCCGTGGCTGGTGGCCAACCTGCACCTGGGCGAGCCGCTGATCGACCGCGGCGGTGCGCCGCCGGCGTGGGACAACGTGCTGTACGACGCCGAGCCGGCGGCGCTCGGTTATATCGACGCGATGCACCAGAGCACCCGGCCGCACCCCGGCCCGACCGTGCTCACCGCCTACTGGGCGCTGGGCGGCGACTCCGCGCAGCAGTTGCAATCGCAGCGGGCCCGGCTGTTGAACCAGCCCTGGTCGACCTGGGCCCGGGCGGTGGTGCTGGATCTGGCGCGCGCCCACCCTGACCTGGCCACCAAGCTCAGGCAGGTCGACCTGATGCGCTACGGCCACGCGATGAGCATTCCGCTGCCGGGGGTTCGAAGCAGCGCCGCACTGAGCGCCCTGGCCGCCACCCCCGGCCGGGTGTGCTTTGCGCACAGCGACCTGTCGGGCTACTCGGTGTTCGAGGAGGCGCTGTTCCACGGCCATGCGGCGGGCCAGCGGCTCACGAGGAAATGTGGCTCTGCCACTTTGCTCATCCCCCTCGGGGGGCGGACGACGTAGTCGTCGGCCTGGGGGCGCTCACGCTCGCATCAGCGCTTCGATCTCCGCCGCCGCCACCGGCACGCCCCGGCTGATCAGCTCGCAGCCGCCCACGGTCACCACCGCGTCGTCCTCGATCCGGATGCCGATGTTCCAGAAACGCTCGGGCACGCCCTCGGTCGGGCGCACGTAGAGGCCGGGTTCGATCGTCACCACCATGCCGGGCTGCAACACGCGCGACGGCTTCTTGACGACGCTGCCGCCGGTGCCGTCGGGCTGCGCCACCGGCGCCTCGTCCTGCGCCAGGTAGTCGCCGACATCGTGCACGTCGCGCCCCAGCCAGTGGCCGGTGCCGTGCATGTAGAACTTGCGGTACGCCGCCGACTCGATCACCGCCTCCACATCACCGACGACCGCGCGGTCCAGCAGCCCGCTGTCCAGCATGCCCTGGGCCAGCACGCGCACGGCGGCATGGTGCGCATCGAGCCGGCGCGCGCCGGGGCGGGTCACGGCGATGGCGGCCTCCTGCGCCGCGTGCACGATGTCGTACAGCTCGCGCTGCGCCGGTGTGAAGCGGCCACTGGCCGGAAAGGTGCGTGTCACGTCGCTGGCGTAGCCATCCAGCTCGCAGCCGGCGTCGACCAGGCACAGCTCACCCGCGCGCAGTTCGGTGTTGCCGGCGGCGTAGTGCAGCACGCAGGCGTTGGCGCCCGCCGCAACGATGCTGGTGTAGGCCGGCCCCTGCGCGCCATGGCGCCGAAACTCATGCAGCAGTTCAGCTTCGATCTCGAATTCGCGCACGCCGCCCAGCGGGTCGGCGCGGTGGCGCTCGGCACAAAACCGCATCGCGCGGGCATGCGCGCCGGCCGAGATTTGCGCGGCGCGGCGCATCGTCGCCAGCTCGGTGCTGTCTTTCACCAGCCGCATCTCGGCCAGCAGGGCGCCCAGGTCGCGTTGCGCCCGGGGGCACGCCACGCCGCTGCGCTCGCGCCCGCGCACGCTGGCGAGCCAGCGCTCCAGCTGGGCCGGCAAGCCGGCGTGCACACCGAACGGAAACCACACGGCGCTCTGGTTGGCCAGCCGCTCGGGCAGCAACTGGTCGAGCCGGTCCAGGCCGTGCGCGTCGTCGACGCCGAGCACTGCGGGCGCGGCCTCGGGGCCGAGCCGCTGGCCGTCCCAGATTTCACGCTCGGCATTCTTGGCGCGGCACAGCAGGGTGCTGCGGCCGTCGGCGTCGAGCAGCAACCAGGCCTCGGGCTCGTCGAACCCGGTCAGGTAATGGAAATGGCTGTCGTGCCGGTAAGGGTGGTCGTTGTCGCTGTTGCGCTGGCGTTCGGGCGCGGTCGGGATCACTGCCAGACCGCCCCCCGCCTGGGCGATGGAGCGGGCCAGGCGCGAACGACGCTCAGTGTGGACGGAGGACGGGTGCGCGAGCTTCATGGGTTCACTGATTGGTCGGCGGCGGTGTGCTGGCCGAAGTATCGACCCGCTCGCGAGAAGCGCCGGCTCCGGCCCGAACCCGGGCGCAGCGCGCTACTTGCGCGGGGCCGCCTTGGGCAGGTCGGGCGCCAGTGCGCCACGCCGCAGCCGCTTCAGTTCGCGCAGCATTTCAGCGTCGTGGCTGGAGGGCTGCTGCGCGGCGGCGCGGGCCGCCGCGGTGGCCTGGTCCGCCGCCCGCTGAAGCGACTGCCCATCGCTGCTGATCAGCTGGCGCGCGCGCAGGTGGTTGGCCATCGCTTCCACGTCGTCCAGGCCGGTGGCGGCGTCGGTCCACGGCAGTTCCACGCTTTGCTGGTCGGACAACAACACGCCAAGGCGGCACAAGCGGTTGTGCGTGCCGTGCCTCAGCGTGAAGCCGCCAACGTCTTCTTCTTCGACCGAGAGTTCCTCGATCCGCTCGATGGCGACCTGCGTCACGCTGCCACGCAGGCCGCGTTGCGACCAGAGGAAGTTCGCGCTCGCCGAGACACGTTCCCAGCGCAACAGGTCGAGCGCCACCGCGCCCGCCAGCGCCACCAGCCCGAGCGTCCAGAGCCAGCGCGGGCCCCATTGCAAGGCGCACCAGAACAGCAGCCCGGCGCCCACGGCCAGCGCAATCACCTGCAGCATCTCGGTGTGGGCGGTGTGATAAACGCGGCGCTCGTAGCGGCAGGCCTCGGCCTCGCCGGTGGCCAGCGGCTGGGCCGACCACGCCAAGGCCTTGGCCGCGCGCGTCAGCAGCCAGTGCAGGCCCAGCGCCAGGCCCAGCATGAACGGCAGCGTCAACAGAAGGCTGATTGTTTTCACGCTGCACACGATAGCCAAGCCGTGCCACTATGAAAAGGCCTTGGCGTGGACTTGGCCACTTTTTTTGCCGACGATCACCAACAAGTCGGCCCCGTCGACTTGTCGGTAACATGGTTCGCTGATCCACGATCCGGAATACGCCCATGCAATACCGACGTCTTGGCCGCAGCGGCCTTCAGCTCAGCGAACTGTCGCTCGGCTCCTGGGTGACTTATCACAACCAGGTCGACACCGGCGCGGCGAAGGAGATGATGGCCGCGGCGATGGACGCCGGCGTCAACTTCTTCGACAACGCCGAGGTCTATGCCAAGGGGCAGAGCGAGGTGGTGATGGGTGCGGCCTTCAAGGCGCTGAAGTGGCCCCGGCTGAACTACGTGGTCTCCACCAAGTTCTTCTGGGGGCTCGATCGCGACGGCCACGCCACCAACCGCAAAGACACGCTCAATCGCAAGTACCTGATGCAGGCGATCGACGGCTCGTTGGCGCGCCTGGGGCTGGACTTCATCGACCTGGTGTACTGCCACCGGCCCGACCCGCACACGCCGATCGAAGAAACCGTGTGGGCCATGAGCGACATGATCACCCGCGGCAAGGCGCTGTACTGGGGCACCAGCGAATGGAGCGCCGCCGAGATTCGCGCCGCCTGGGAGATTGCCGACAAGCACCACCTGCACAAGCCGGTGATGGAGCAGCCGCAGTACCACCTGTTCCACCGCAAGCGGGTCGAGCAGGAGTATTTGCGCCTGTTCGAGGACATCGGCCTGGGCCTGACCACCTGGAGCCCGCTGGCCAGCGGCTTGCTCACGGGCAAGTACAAGGGCGGCATTCCACCCGGCAGCCGCGGCGCGATGGAAGGCATGGACTTTCTTAAGACGAGCCTGAGCGACGCCGCCAAGGCGGCCGCGGTTCAGCAGTTCGAGGGCGTGGCGGCCGAGCTGGGCTGCACCGTGGCGCAGCTGGCGATTGCGTGGGTGGCCAGGAATCCGCGCGTCAGCAGCGTCATCACCGGCGCGTCGAACCTGGGCCAGTTGCAGTCCAACCTGGCGGCGGTGGACGTGCTGCCCAAACTGACGCCTGAGGTAATGGCCCGCATCGACCAGATCAGCGCGCCGCTGGCGGGCTGATCGGCATTTCGCCGTTCAACGCCTCCAGCTGCGCCGGCGTGCCCAGGTTGTGCCACGCGCCGCGATAGACCTCGGCCGTGATCCGGCGTTGCCGCATGGCGTCGAACAGGCGCGGACCGAGCGCCGCTTGGGTGCCCGGCGCGATGCCGGCCAGCAACGAGGCGCGGCACAGCGCCAGGTTCGCATAGGTCCAGCGCACGCCGTCCGGGCCGGCGCTGTCGGCCAGGCCGTGGCCGTCGCGGTCCAGCCCGAAGTCGCCGCGCGGGTGGTACACCGGGTTGGGCACCAGCCACACATGGGCCAGCCACGCCGAGGACGCAAAGCGCTGCGCCAGCGCGGGATCAAAGCGGAAGTCGGGCGCGAAGATGTCGCCCGAGACGACCCAGAAACAATCGCAGTCGTCACTCACCAGCAGCGGCAGCGCCTTGGCGATGCCGCCTGCGGTGTCGAGTGCGCCGCCGTGGTCTCGCCCTTCCATCGAGTAGCCGATGCACAAGCCGAAGCGCGAGCCGTCGCCCAGGGTGTCGACGATCTGCCCTTCCAGCCAGGCCGTGTTGATGACCACCTCGCGCACCCCGCCGCGCGCCAGCGCCTCCAGGTGCCATTCGATCAGCGGTTTGCCGCGCACCGCGAGCAGTGGTTTCGGCGTGTGGTCGGTCAGCGGCCGCATGCGTTCGCCGCGGCCGGCGGCGAGGATGATCGCTTTCATGCGGCCGAGTCTACCCAGCGGGCCGGTCTCGCCGGCGACGGGTTGGTGGCGTCAGTGCCCGTCGGTTGCCTTGGACGCGCCGCTGGCGGCCAGCGCTTGAAGGGCGGAGCCCAGGCCCAGCGGGGCCGGCAGCAGGTGCACGATCCTGACGAACAGCGGCAGGTACGCGTCGGCCGGTGCGTGGCCGGTGAGGGGGTCGCGGTTCTTCAGGAAGGCCGCGTCGAGCTCGGCCCAATCGTCGGCCGTCAGCACCTGTTCGGCCAGTGGCAGCACCACCGTTTCTTCGACCCGCATGTGGTCGAGGTAGAACTCGACATAGGCGTTCAGCGCCTGCTCGAACCGCTCGCGCCGGCGGTTGCGCTGGGTGGTCTGGCTCATCACTTCGAAGCCCAGCAACTCGTGTTCCAGATCGCGGATCGCGCGTTCGCCGCGCGCGTGGTCGCGGTCGAGCCGGTCGAGCACCGCCCGCGCCTGCAGGCTGCGAGCGCGCAATTTCGGGAACAGCAGCGCGCTTTCCTTGGTGTGGTGCAGCTTTTCGGGGAACTCGTCGACGTAGAACAGCATCGCCCGCAGCACGCCGAAGTCGGGCAGCGAATCGCGCCGGCGGTGTTCGGCCAGCAGCAGGGTCAGCGAGCGCAGCATCGCCGACAAGGCAGCGTGCTCCTGCCGGATGATGGTGACTGCTGCGTGGGTCATGGTGTTCGAAGCGCTGCGCCAGCCTCGGCTCATTTTGCCGACGCGGGTTTGCGGCAACGCAAGCTTTGCTCAGGCCGGCAACCCGCGCCGCAGCGTGTGGCGGCTGATCGTCGCAGGCGAAAAAGCGTCGATCAGGGCCGCCAGCACGGCTTCGGCGCGCGCCGAGTTGTCGGCGCCGACGTTGCAGACGTAGACGTCCAGCGTCACCGCGGCCAGTTCGGGCCAGGTGTGCACGGCCAGGTGGGACTCTTTGAGAAGCACCACGCCAGTGATCCCCGCCGGGCCGGGCCCGTCGCTGGCCGCGTGCGAAAAGCGGTGGAACAACTCGCCCACCGCTTGCAGGCCGGCCGCGCCCACCGCCGCCAGGCACAGCGTGCGCAGGGCCTGCGGGTCGGCCATCAACGGCCGGCCGGCGGGGCAGCCGTGAAGGTCGGCGGTGAGGTGCAGGCCTTGCATGATGGTGATTATCCGGTCAGGGTCAGGGCGCATTCGGCCCGTAAAATGCCGCTGCTCCGACCCCTGCCTTCCAGCCCCTGCAACACCACCGGGACCCGCATGTCCGCCACCGTAGCTTTCTCAACCGTGTCACCGGCCCAGACGGCGCTGATGGCCAATGCCATCCGTGCGCTGGCGATGGACGCCGTGCAACAAGCCAACTCGGGCCACCCCGGTGCGCCGATGGGCATGGCCGAGATCGCGGTGGCGCTGTGGGGCCGCCACCTGCGCCACAACCCCGCCAACCCAAGCTGGGCCGACCGCGACCGGTTCGTGCTGTCCAACGGCCACGCCTCGATGCTGTTGTATGCGCTGCTGCACCTGAGCGGCTACGACCTTCCGATGAGCGAGCTGCGCAATTTTCGCCAGCTCCACAGCAAGACGCCGGGCCACCCCGAGAGCGGCTTGACGCCCGGCGTCGAGACCACCACCGGCCCGCTCGGCCAGGGCGTGTGCAACGCGGTGGGCATGGCGCTGGCCGAAAAGCTGTTGGCGAAGGAATTCAATCGCGACGGCCACCCGGTCGTCGACCACCACACCTACGTGTTCCTGGGCGACGGCTGCCTGATGGAAGGCATCAGCCACGAGGCCTGCGGGCTGGCCGGCGCGTGGCGCCTGAACAAGCTGATCGCGCTGTATGACGACAACGGCATCAGCATCGACGGCCAGGTTGCGCCCTGGTTCATCGACGACACGCCCAAGCGCTTCGAGGCCTGCGGCTGGAACGTCATTCGCAGTGTCGACGGGCACGACGTGGACGCGGTCGATGCCGCGATTCTGCAAGCCAGGCGCTCCGACAAGCCGACGCTGATCGCCTGCAAGACCACGATCGGCAAAGGCTCACCCAACCGCGCCGGCACCGCCAAGGCGCATGGCGAGGCCCTCGGTGCCGACGAGATCAGGCTCACGCGCGACGCGCTCGGCTGGCACCACGAACCCTTCGTGATTCCCGAAGACGCCTACACGCACTGGGACGCCAAGGGCAGCGGTGCGGCGCGTGAAGCGCAATGGGACGCGAGCTTCGCGCTGTACCAGGCCGCCCACCCTGAACTGGCGGCCGAGTTCACGCGCCGCATGCGCGGCGAATTGCCCGCCGGCTGGGCCCAAAGCGCGGTCGACGCGGCGGTGGCCGCCCACACCAGGGCCGAAACCGTGGCCAGCCGCAAGGCCAGCCAGCTCGCACTCGAAGCCTTCACCCGGGCCTTGCCCGAACTGCTGGGCGGCAGTGCCGACCTGACCGGATCGAACCTCACCAACACCAGCAGCAGCCCGGCGCTGCGCATGGACGCCGATGGCGCTTCCAACGGCGGCCGCCACATCAACTACGGCGTGCGCGAATTCGGCATGGCCGCAGTGATGAACGGCTTGTCGCTGCACGGCGGCTTCATTCCCTACGGCGGCACGTTCCTGACGTTCAGCGACTACAGCCGCAACGCCATCCGCATGGCCGCGTTGATGAAGCTGCGCGTGATCCACGTGTTCACGCACGACAGCATCGGCCTGGGCGAAGACGGCCCGACCCACCAGAGCATTGAACACGCGGCCTCGCTGCGCCTGATTCCGGGGCTCGACGTCTGGCGCCCGTGCGACACCGCCGAAACCGTGGTGGCCTGGGCCTGCGCGATCGACAGCAAGGCCCGGCCAACCGCGCTGCTGCTGTCGCGCCAGAACCTGCCTTACGCGCCCAGGAGCGGGCTCGACGGCATCGCCAAAGGCGCCTACGTGCTGGCCGAGGCCAGCGAAGTGGGGCTGCGCAAACGAGCCCAGGCCGTGATCATCGCCACCGGCTCCGAAGTGCAGTTGGCGCTGCACGCGCAGCAGCAACTGGCGCGCCAAGGCATCGCGGTGCGTGTGGTCTCGATGCCGTCGACCAGCGTGTTCGATCGCCAGAGCGCGGCCTACAAACTGAGCGTGTTGCCGGCCCGCGTGCCGCGCATCGCAGTCGAGATGGGCGTGACCGACGGCTGGTGGAAATACGGCTGCGCGGCGGTCGTCGGCATCGACACCTACGGCGAATCGGCGCCCGCGCCGGCGCTGTTCAAGCACTTCGGCTTCACGGCGGACAATGTGGCCGACACCGTGCGCGCGGTGCTGCGCAAGTAGCGCCGGCCAGGCATTCTTGGAAGCTCGGCGCGCTTCCAGTTCCGGTTCCCACTTTCAATCAAGGAGAACTTTTCATGACCGTCAAAATTGGCATCAACGGCTTCGGCCGCATCGGGCGCATGGTGTTCCGTGCCGCCATCCAGAACTTCAAGGACCTGGAGGTCGTCGGCATCAACGACCTGCTCGAACCGGACTACCTGGCCTACATGCTCACCTATGACAGCGTGCATGGCCGCTTCAAGGGCGAGGTGGCGGTGGACGGCAGCACGCTGGTCGTCAACGGCAAGCGCATCCGCCTGACCGCGCTGAAAGACCCGGCCGAATTGAAGTGGAACGAGGTCGGCGCCGACATCGTGATCGAAGCGACCGGCCTGTTCCTGACCAAGGACACCGCGCAAAAGCACATCACGGCCGGCGCAAAGAAGGTCATTCTGTCGGCGCCCAGCAAGGACGACACGCCGATGTTCGTCTACGGCGTCAACGACAAGACCTACGCCGGCCAGGCGATCATCTCCAACGCCTCGTGCACCACCAATTGCCTGGCCCCGGTGGCCAAGGTGTTGAACGATTCGTTCGGCATCAAGCGCGGCCTGATGACCACGGTGCACGCTGCCACCGCCACGCAGAAGACCGTCGATGGCCCGAGCAACAAGGACTGGCGCGGCGGCCGCGGCATTCTGGAAAACATCATCCCGTCCAGCACCGGTGCCGCCAAGGCGGTGGGCGTGGTGATTCCCGAGCTGAACAAGAAGCTCACCGGCATGGCCTTCCGGGTGCCGACTTCGGACGTGTCGGTGGTCGACCTGACGGTCGAGTTGAAGACCGAAACCACCTACGCCGCGATTTGCGACGCGATGAAGGCGGCCGCCGCCGGCCCGATGAAGGGCGTGCTGGCCTACACCGACCAGAAGGTCGTCTCGACCGATTTTCGCGGTGAAAGCTGCACCTCGGTGTTTGATGCCGACGCCGGCATGGCGCTGGATGGCACTTTCGTCAAAGTGGTCGCCTGGTACGACAACGAGTGGGGTTATTCCTGCAAGGTGCTCGAAATGGCGCGCGTCATCGCCAAGTGAGGCGCCGGCGTTGAACCGGGGTCGTTCTTTCGCCCCCGGCACCTTTGGGGCTCCGCAAGGAGCCCTTTTCCGTTGGGTTGTAGGCATGTTGCCGAGGTAACACGATATGTCCGGAAATCCGGGACCGGGGGTCGACGACCTACACTGCCCGCCATGCGCAAAATCACCCTCGCCACTGCGGCGGCAGCGATGACCTGGCTGGCCGCGTGCGCGGTGCCGGTGCCCGCCGCCGAGCCCGCATCGGCCGCGGCCGCGGCCGAACTGCGCGTGCTGGTGAAGCTGGTGAAGCCGGCCAATGCGTCCAGCGACACGTCCCTGATCACCGCGCAGGTGGCCGCCGCCGCCGGTGTGCAGGCACGCTACCTGGCGGCCACCAGCCCGCAGTGGCATGCGCTGGCGCTGGTGTGTGCCGGGCCCGATGCCTGCGAGGCCGCCTTGCGGCGCCTGGGCGCGAACACGGCCGCCTTCGAGGTCGTGCAGCGCGACGAACGCAAGCGGATCGCCACGCCCTGAACGGCGTGCTCCGCCCCAAAACCCCCCGGCCCACAACAGTGAGATGGAACCGATGCGCACCCCTTTGTTGACCCTTGCCGTGACCTGCGCGGCACTGTTGGCGCCGCTGTCGCTGCAGACCCAGGCGCAGACGCCGTCGGCGCCCGCCAGTGCGCGCGTGATCGTCAAGTACAAGGCCGACTCGGTGCTGATACGCATGCAGGCGCTGTCGGCCACGGCGCAACACACCGAACGTGCGCAGGCGCTGGGGCAGCGCATGGGGCTGGCGCTGCGCGCCGGTGCCGGTGTCGCCGATCGCACGCAGGTGGTGTTTGCCAGCGGCATGACATCCGAACAGCTTGCGCAACGGCTCAGCGCCGAGGGCGACATCGAATACGCCGTGCCCGACCAGCGCCGGCGCCGCCTCGTCGCGCCGAACGATTCGTTCTACGCCAATGGCCCGGCCGTCGTCGGGAGCACCGGTGGGCCGGTGTCGGGCCAGTGGTACCTGCGCGCGCCGGTGGGCGAGGTGAAGTCGTCGCTGGATGTCGAGACCGCGTGGAACCTCACGACCGGCAGCCCCAGCATCGTGGTGGCGGTGCTCGACACCGGCGTGCGCTTTGAACATCCCGACCTCAAGGCCGTTGCGGCGGGTGGCAACCTGCTGCCGGGCTACGACATGATCGACGATCTCGGTGTGGCCAACGATGGCAACGCCCGCGATTCCAATCCTGAAGACCCAGGGGACTGGATTACTGCGGCAGAAACCAATGCGGTGGGTGGCCCGTTTTTCGACTGCGGCAATCTTGACGCGAATGGCAATCCGACGTTGGCGGCCGACAGCTCATGGCACGGCACCCAGACCAGCGGCCTGATCGGTGCGCTGACCAACAACGCCACCGGCATCGCGGGCGTGGGCCGCAATGTGCGCGTGCTGCCGGTGCGGGTGCTGGGCAAATGTGGCGGCTTCGACTCGGACATCGTGGCCGGCATGCGCTGGGCTGCGGGCCTGTCGGTGGCGGGGGTTCCCGCCAACCCGAATCCCGCGCGGGTGCTGAACCTCAGCCTGGGCGGCGAGGGCGTCTGCACTGCGATCTATCGTGATGCGGTCAGTGAAATCAACGCCGTGGGCGCGGTCGTGGTGGCGTCGGCCGGCAACAGCGACGGCCACGCGGTCAGTTCGCCGGCCAACTGCCCCGGCGTGATTGCGGTGGCGGGCCTGCGCCATGTGGGCAGCAAGGTCGGCTTTTCCGACATGGGCCCCGAAATCAGCATCAGCGCGCCGGGTGGCAACTGCGTCAACGCTGCACAGGGCTCGCCCTGCCTCTACCCGATCATGACCACGTCGAATTCCGGTCTCACTGGGCCGGTGACCACGGCCAACGGGTCGATCTACACCGGAAGCTTCGACCCCCATATCACCCTGGGGACCAGTTTCTCCGCCCCACTGGTGGCCGGCACGGCGGCGCTGGTGTTGTCAGCGCAACCGGCGCTCACACCCACCGAGTTGCGCACTGTGTTGCGCGCCACCGCGCGGCCGTTCCCCAACACTGGCGGTGCGGCCGCCACCGTCGCCTGCGTGGCGCCCCAACCGATCGGTGCCACACAGGTCAACCAAGGCGAGTGTTATTGCACCACCGCCACCTGCGGCGCCGGCATGCTGAACGCCGGTGCGGCGGTGACGGCCGCCGTGTCTGCGATTGCGCGCATCAGCGTCAGCCCCGGTGCGGCGCAGGTGGGGCAGGCGGTGACGTTCGGCTCGGCGGCGTCGCTGGTGCCGAGCGGGCGCAGCATCGCCAGCTACCTGTGGGCGCTGACCGACAGCGGCGGCATCGTCACCAGCCTGGCCGGCGCCACTGACGGCGCCACGGCCTTCGCCACGCCGGCGGCGGCCGGAACCTTCAGCGTCAGCCTGACCGTGACCGACAACACCGGCGCACGGTCGACCGCCAACCGCAGCGTCACGGTGGCTGCCGCGCCGGCCCCGCCGCCGCCGCCGGCGGC
>JANORB010000035.1:0-41236 GCA_031415135.1 Methylibium sp. | reverse complement strand
AGGCCTTGGCTTCGCCGCCGAACTTGGCTGCGAGCACGCTGGTCAACGCCGCAGTGAGCGTGGTCTTGCCGTGGTCGACGTGACCGATCGTGCCGACGTTGACGTGCGGCTTCTTGCGTTCGAATTTGCTTTTTGCCATTTCAGAATCTCCGATGAGTAAAGAGCATTGCCAGTGGCGGGTTTAAGGTTTCCCTCGGAGTGCTGGTTCGTTCGCCACTGGCAGCGAACGGCCCCCGAAGAAGACCAACTGAAAGAGAAGGGCTCGCGCAGCGATGCCCGCTGTCGTGTCTTACTTCCCGCGCGCGGTGATGATCGCGTCGGCCACGTTTTTCGGAGCTTCGCTGTAGTGCTTGAACTCCATCGTGTAGGTGGCGCGGCCCTGCGACATCGAGCGCAGCGTGGTCGAATAGCCGAACATCTCCGACAGCGGGACTTCGGCCTTGATGACCTTGCCGCCGCCGGCCATGTCGTCCATGCCCTGCACCATGCCGCGGCGTGAGGACAAGTCGCCCATCACGTTGCCGGCATAGTCTTCAGGCGTTTCGACCTCGACCGCCATCATCGGCTCCAAAATCACCGGGCTGGCCTTGCGGCAGCCGTCCTTGAAGCCGAACGACGCCGCCATCTTGAACGCGTTTTCGTTCGAGTCGACCTCGTGGTACGAACCGAAGGTCAGCGTGACCTTCACGTCGACCACCGGGTAGCCGGCCAGCACGCCATTGGGCAGCGAATCTTCCACGCCCTTGCGGACGGCAGGGATGAACTCGCGCGGCACCACACCGCCCTTGATGGCATCGACGAACTCGAAGCCCTTGCCCGGCTCCTGCGGTTCGATCTTCAGCACCACGTGGCCGTACTGGCCCTTGCCGCCGGACTGGCGCACGAACTTGCCTTCGATGTCGGACACCGGCTTGCGCACCGTCTCGCGGTAAGCCACTTGCGGCTTGCCGACGTTGGCTTCGACGCCGAATTCGCGCTTCATGCGGTCGACGATGATTTCCAGGTGCAACTCGCCCATGCCCGAGATGATGGTCTGGCCGGACTCTTCGTCGGTCTTGACGCGGAACGACGGGTCTTCCTGGGCCAGGCGGCCCAGCGCAATGCCCATCTTTTCCTGGTCGGCCTTGGTCTTGGGCTCCACCGCCTGTGAAATCACCGGCTCGGGGAAGACCATTTTTTCCAGCGTGATGATGGCCGACGGGTCGCACAGTGTTTCGCCCGTGGTCACGTCTTTCAGGCCGACGCAGGCGGCGATGTCGCCGGCCAGAATTTCTTTGATCTCTTCGCGCTGGTTGGCGTGCATTTGAAGAATCCGGCCGATGCGCTCCTTCTTGCCGCGGATCGGGTTGTAGACCGAATCGCCGGACTTGAGCACGCCCGAGTACACACGCACGAAGGTCAGCTGGCCGACGTAGGGGTCGGTCATCAGCTTGAACGCCAGCGCGGCGAACTTTTCGGAGTCTTCGGCTTTGCGCACCACGGCCTTGTCGTCGTCATCGGTGCCGGGCACCGGAGGGATATCGACCGGCGAGGGCATGAACTCGATCACGCCGTCGAGCATGCGCTGCACGCCCTTGTTCTTGAAGGCCGTGCCGCAGAACATCGGTTGAATTTCCGCTGCGATCGTGCGCGTGCGAATGCCGAGCGTGATCTCCGCTTCGGACAACTCACCCGATTCGAGGTACTTGTTCATCATCTCTTCGCTGGATTCGGCAGCCGCCTCGACCAGGTTCTCGCGCCATTTCTGGGCTTCTGCGAGCAACTCGGCCGGGATCTCGAGGTACTCGAACTTCATGCCCTGCGAGGCCTCGTCCCAGATGATGGCTTTCATCTTGATGAGGTCGATCACACCGGTGAAGTTTTCTTCCGCGCCGATCGGGATCACCACCGGCACCGGATTGGCCTTCAGGCGCGCCTTCATCTGCTCGTAGACCTTGTAGAAGTTCGCGCCGGTGCGGTCCATCTTGTTGACGAACGCCAGGCGCGGCACCTTGTACTTGTTGGCCTGGCGCCAGACGGTTTCCGACTGCGGCTGCACGCCGCCCACGGCGCAATACACCATGCAGGCGCCGTCCAGCACGCGCATGGAACGCTCGACTTCGATCGTGAAGTCGACGTGGCCCGGCGTGTCGATGATGTTGATGCGGTGCTCGGGGTAGCCCACCTCCATGCCCTTCCAGAAGCAGGTGGTGGCGGCCGACGTGATCGTGATGCCGCGCTCTTGCTCCTGCTCCATCCAGTCCATGGTCGCGGCTCCGTCGTGCACTTCACCGATCTTGTGGTTCACACCGGTGTAGAACAGGATGCGCTCGGTCGTCGTGGTCTTGCCGGCGTCGATGTGAGCCGAGATGCCGATGTTGCGATAGCGCTCGATGGGGGTCTTGCGGGCCATGATGGCACTCCAAAGTGCATTACAAAAACGCGAGCCGCTCGCGGGTTCGTACAAACCCGAAGAGCGGCCGAGGGACAAAAAGCTTCTTAGAAGCGGAAGTGCGAGAACGCCTTGTTGGCCTCGGCCATGCGGTGAACTTCATCGCGCTTCTTCATCGCGCCGCCGCGGCCCTCAACGGCCTCCAGCAACTCGTTGGCCAGCCGCTGGGCCATCGACTTTTCACCCCGCTTGCGGGCCGACTCCTTGAGCCAGCGCATCGCCAGCGCCACCCGGCGCACCGGGCGGACTTCGACCGGAACCTGGTAGTTCGCACCACCGACACGGCGTGACTTCACTTCGACCATCGGCTTGATGTTGTTCAGCGCGACGACAAAGATTTCGAGCGGATCCTTGCCGGACTTCTTTTCGACCTGCTCGAGTGCGCCGTAGATGATGCGCTCGGCAATGGCTTTCTTGCCCGACTCCATGATCACGTTCATGAACTTGGACAGATCGACCGAATTGAACTTCGGATCGGGGAGGATGTCCCGTTTGGGGACTTCGCGACGACGGGGCATTTCTCTTCCTTTGGCTTCAGTTGGGCAGACCTTGCGGCTGCACCTCGGGGGCCACGCATTCGGGCCACCCACTTACTCGGCAAAATTGCCGAAATCCTTGTCCGGCCTTCAGGCCGGATTTCCTGTTGCGCCTGCGGCGTCAGGTCTTCTTCGGGCGCTTGGCGCCGTACTTGGAGCGCGACTGCTTGCGGTCTTTCACGCCCTGCAGGTCCAGCGAACCGCGCACGATGTGGTAGCGCACACCCGGCAAGTCTTTGACCCGCCCGCCGCGCACCAGCACCACGCTGTGCTCTTGCAGGTTGTGACCCTCGCCGCCAATGTAGGAGATGATCTCGAACCCGTTGGTCAGGCGCACCTTGGCCACCTTGCGCAGCGCCGAATTCGGCTTCTTCGGGGTGGTGGTGTACACGCGGGTGCACACACCACGACGCTGCGGGCTGCCCTGCATGGCCGGTGACTTGGAATTGATGGTCTCGGTCTCGCGACCGTGGCGCACGAGCTGATTGATGGTTGGCATTGTTGCTGGGTCTCGTTGGGGGTCACACACCGTGTATCGCAGCCTGGCTCAGAGGCCTCAGAGGCAATACGCAGGGCCGGCTGTCACCGAACTCGGATGGGACCGCCGAAAAGCCCACGATTATATTCGAGTCGGCGCCCCAGCCGCAAGCTGCCCCTGGCCTGATTGTCGAACGGCGATGCCCGGCGCGCGATTCTCATGCAGGCCCCGCTGTTGGCCGCCGATCAGCGCCGGGTGCTGCTCCAAGGGCGGGCGCGCTGTCAGAACCTGGCACATGGGCGGAAATACCCTGCGCCAGCCGAGTTCGGTCGGGCGGGCAATGCTGATGAATACCCTCGTATCTTTCGCTAAATTCAGCGAACGTGAAGCGATTGACTAGGGTAATCATCCACAAGCATCGGCGCAGGGATTCATGCGATCCTCATTTTCGCAACTCCGTTCTTCGGCCATGCGCGGGGAACTGAGCTGTGGCGATGCATCGACGCAAACCCTGTCGCGTCGGTGGATCGCCTCTCCGGCATGGCCTTTGCGTGGGTCCGGTGCCGTTTCAAACCATGAAAATGAGGAGACAAGAAATGTCGATGCTAATTGCACTGGCCCTGTCCATCGGCCTGCTGGCGGTGGTCGCGACCTGGGTTTTCCTGGGGCCGCTGGCGGCGATGAGTTTTCAGATCTGGCAGGCCTTTCTGGCCTGGGCCTGCTTCTATCACTCCGGAGGCAAGGTGGATGGGCTCAAGAAGACCGTCATCTGCATGTCGTTCGGTGCCGTGGTGGGCATGCTGTCGGTGATGCTGGCGGGCCAGCTTGGCGCGCTGGGCGCCTTCGCGGTACCGGTGGCCGTCGGCATTGGCGCGGCGTCTATCGTGCTGGCCGCTCACCTGCCCATCTTGTCCACCATTCCGGCCGGCGTTTACGGCTTCGCCAGCATTGCCGGATTGATCTTGCTGGGCAAGGACATGTCGCCGATGAACGCGATCGTGCCGACCATCGGCTCGATCATCCTGGGCGCGCTGTTCGGCTGGCTGTCGGAAACGATCGCGGGCAAGCTCGCCAAGAGCTAGCTAGCCGCCCACCAGACCACGCGGATCGGCGTGGGTGGTGGTATCGAGGTGCAGGGTGGAGTTGAGCAGCTCCACCCGGTGCGGCGGATCTGCGGCCAGGATCGTCAGCGCGGTGTTGCCGATCGGTGCATCGTCGAGCGACGCGGCTGCACCGTTCGCCAATCCCAGCAGCGCGGCGCGAATCACCAGCCCGTGGGTCACGACCACCAGCGGCCCGGCCAGCGTCTTGCGGCGCGCCGCCAGCATGGCCAAGGCACGGGCCACCCGCAACTCGAAAGCAAGCGCCGATTCGCCACCGGGTGGCGCCGTGGCCATCGTCAGCGGGTCGAAACCAAGACCGTCATAGGCCCGCCCGCGCAGATCGCCGTAGTTGCGCTCCTGCAGCAACGCGGTGCGCTCCAGTGGCAACCTGCAGGCTTGTGCAATCGCTTCGGCCGTCCGCAGCGCCCGAGGCAGGTCGCTGCTGATCAACCCGGCCGGCCGCAGCCAAAACAATCGGCGCGCGACCGCAGCGGCCTGTTGCAGCCCCAACTCGCTGAGCGGCGTGTCGGCAGGCTGCAGAACGCGCGCCCGGTTCAGCGCAGTTTCGCCGTGGCGAACAAGAATGATGGACATCGTGGGCCTCGCCGGATCGCGCCGGACGATCTCCGGCAGGTGTGGGCCTGAACGGTAACTTGTTCCTGGGTTGCTGATGGCCCCGGGGCCGGCCTGTCTACACTTGGCCCATGGCATCACTGCAGCCGCAAGCATCGGCCCCGGGCTTCGAGCAGGGTGGCGCGCCCATGGTGCGTCATTTGCGGCAGGTGCTGCTGTGGCCGTTGCGCCTGATGCCGGTGGCCCCCACCAGCGGAACTCACGAGCCGCACCAGCGCCCCTGGCAACTGCTGCGTGAGCAGGGCGAGGCGTCGGCCTGGCGCGAGGTGGTGGACGAGTACGCCGGCGACGGCGGCAGTTTTCACGAGCGCCACTACAACGAATTTGTCACCTTCCTCCCCTACGTTCAGCGCTTCCTGTACGGCGAGGGCCGCTCGCGCCGCGACGGCGGCGATGTGAATGCCGAGTCGCCGATGCGCGTGTTTCGCCGCCACGATGTCAAGCGCGTGCGGCTGGCGGCGCGCGCCGGTGATGCCCCACTGACGCTGGACATCGTGCACGTCGACCTGTATTTCTTTTTCGATGTCGACGTGGTGCTGCTGAACCTGGAGGTCAGCGCCTCCGAGCTGTCGCTGGCCCAAGCGCAGGAGTTGCTCTACCGCTTCGGCCGCGGCTATCCGGCCGGCTGGGACGCGCGCGGCCAGGCCCAGCATTGCATGGCGAGCGTCGAGTGGCTGGGAACGGCCGGCCAGGTGCTGGCCTGCTCGGACGCCCAGCAACGTGAACTGTTCCTGGCCCACGTCAGCGAGCACCGCGCGCCGCGCATGGCGGCGCATTGGGCGTTTTTGCTGGAGCCGCTGATCAGCGACCATTCCGAGCGCGCCGGCCCGCTGCGCTATCGCCAGATCGAGTACTACCGCATGCCGCTGATGGCCTACCTGGCGCTGGACAACCCGCGCGCGCTCAGCCGCAGTGATTTCATCCGGCTCGGCCTCGTCACCGGCACCACACCGGGCGACGCCAACACCGACGCCACGCTGCCTTACGCCGAGCAGCACCTGTCCGACTTCGAGCAGCGTTTTTGCTACGACCGCTTCTGGGCCGACGCGGGTGCGGCGCCGAACACGCGCTACCTGTGCAGCGGCCATTCGCTGGTGGTGGTGGGCGAAGCCCGCAGCGAGTTCTACGGTTGCCGAGACCGCGGCGTGCTGGCGCAGTTCAGGCACCAGCATTTCATGCTGTTCCTGATCGCGCACTTCCAGAAGGCCGCGCTGCTGATGTTTTCCGACCGCCTGGTCGAGGCCCTGAAAGGCCTGGACGTGGGTGATGCCGCGAGCGTGCGCCGCTTCAAGCGCCTGATCCGCGCCAGCTTCGAAGGCTTCCTGCGGTTCACCCACCGCTACTGGTTTCATGAAGTGTCCGAGCAGGCCCAGGTGCGCGCGCTGTTCCACCTGTGCGGCACCCACCTCGGGCTGGACCCGCTGTATGCCGAGGTCAAGGAGCGCATCGCCGACATGAACAGCTACCTCGACGCCGACAGCCTGCGCCGCCAGGCCAACACCGTCGTGCGTCTCACGGTGGTCACGATCTTCGGGCTGATCGGCACCGTGACCACCGGCTTCCTGGGCATGAACCTGCTGGCCGAGGCCGACGCGCCGCTGGGCCGCCGGCTGCTGTTGTTCGGCCTGGTGTTCGCGGCCACCACCGCCCTCACCATCTACACGATGGTCAAGTCCAAGGGCCTGTCGGACTTTCTGGATGCGCTGTCCGACGAGCGCTTGTCGGCCTGGATGAAGGTCAAGTCGCTGGCATCGGTGTGGCGCCGCGGGGGCGGCTGACGCGGTCCCCCACGGTCACAAGCTTGAGGATGCCAAACGCCGGCGCGGTGGCACCATCCAAGCCTGATGCCGATCGATCCACGTGACGCGAGACCCACCATGCGCCCAGCTGCCTATTTGCGCCACCCGACCCTGCACGGCGACACGATCGTGTTCGTCAGCGACGACGACCTGTGGCAGGTCAGCACACGCGGGGGCATCGCCCGGCGCCTGACCGCCGGCCTGTCCGAGCCGGCCACACCGTGCCTGTCGCCCGACGGCGCCTGGCTCGCGTTCGTGGGCCGTGACGAGCAGCACCCCGAGGTCTACCTGATGCCCGCAGAAGGCGGTGACGCACGCCGAATGACCTGGCTGGGGCCCGATGTGATGGTGCGCGGCTGGACGCCGCAGGGTCACATCCTGTTCGTCACCACGCATGGCCAGCCGTTCTTTCGCAACTACCGCGCCTACACGCTGGCCCCGGACGGCGGCGCGCCGCAGCTGCTGCCCTGGGGCCAGGTGAACCATCTTGCCTTCGGCCCCGGTGGCGCGTGCGTGATCGGCCGCAACACCGCCGACCCGGCGCGCTGGAAGCGTTATCGCGGCGGAACCGCAGGCCACTTCTGGATCGACGTGGACGGCTCGCACCAGTTCCGCCGCATGAACGAACTCGACGGCAACCTCACCAGCCCGATGTGGCTGGGCGGGCGCATCTACTTTCTGTCCGACGCCGAAGGGGTGGGCAATCTCTACTCCTGCCTGCCCGGCGGCTCGGGCCTGCGGCGCCACAGCCACCACGACCCGCTGTACGCCCGCCATGCGCAAACCGATGGCCGGCGCATCGTCTACCAGTGCGGCGCCGAGCTGTGGTTGTTCGACCCCGCCGCCGACCGCAACACCCGGGTCGACGTGCGGATCGCCTCGCACCGCAGCCAGACCGCGCGCAAGTTCGTGCCGGCCGCCGATCACCTGGGCGATGTGCACCTGCATCCGGCCGGCCACAGCGTGGCGCTCGATGCGCGCGGCAAGCTGTTCAGCCTGGCATTGTGGGAAGGCGCGGTATTGCAGCACGGTGCCGCCGATGGCGTGCGCTATCGGCATGGCCAGTGGCTGGATGACGGCACCACGCTGGTGGCCGTGTCGGACGAGTCCGGCGAAGAACGCATCGAGGTGTTCGAGCACGGCACCCGCCGCAGCCTGGATTGGGACATCGGACGTGTGGTGGCCCTGCTCGCCGCACCGCGCGGCCGCCGCGTGGCCATCGCCAACCACCGCAACGAGGTGTTGATCGGCGACTTGAGCGACGGCACGCTGCACACCGTCGACCGCGGCCAGGCCGGCCGCACCGAAGACCTGGCCTGGTCACCCGATGGTGCGTGGCTGGCGTATACGTTCTGGACCAGCGCGCGCCACACCGCGATCAAGTTGCACGAGTGCGGCAGCCGGTTCAGCACGCTGGTGACGGCGCCGGAGTTCCGCGACCGCTGCCCGGCGTTCGATCCGCAGGGTCGCTTCCTGTACTTCCTGTCGTACCGCACCTTTGATCCGGTGTACGACAGCGTGCAGTTCGAGCTGAGCTTTCCGCGCGCGGCGCGGCCGTACCTGATTGCCTTGCAGGCCGCTGGCCGGCCACCTTTTGACCCGCCGCCTCAGGGTTTGAAGGAAAGCCCGGCCGAACCCGCCGGCGCCCGGGCCGACACCGCGGCGGCGCCGCTGCGGGTCGACCTCGACGGCATCGCGCGCCGGGTCGCGGCGTTTCCTGTCCCCGAGGGCCGCTTCGGCAAAATCGCCGGCGCCGCCGGGGGCAGGGTGGTCTGGACCGTGTTGCCGATTGCCGGGGCGCACGGCCGCGGCGGCCACAAGGAATCTCCGGGTCGGCTGGAGGTGTTCGACTTTGCGACCCAGCATGCCGAAACCCTGATGGACAAGGCCGACAGTTTCACGCTCGCCGCTGACCACACCACGCTGCTGGTGCGCGAAGGCAAGCGCCTGCGCGCAATCGCCGTCAAGCAAAAGGGCGACGACGATCACGCGGGTGGCAAGGCGTCGGAGGCGCCCTCGCGCCAGAGCGGCTGGATCGCGCTGGAGCGCATCCGCCTGTCCATCGAACCGCGGCGCGAATGGCGCCAGATGCTGCGCGAGGTCTGGCGGCTGCAGCGCGACCAGTTCTGGGTCGCCGACATGTCGGGTGTCGACTGGAATGCGGTGTGGCAGCGCTACGAACCGCTGGTGCACCGCGTGGCCACGCGCGGTGAACTGTCCGACCTGATCTGGGAAATGCAGGGCGAACTCGGCACCTCGCACGCTTACGAAATCGGTGGCGACCACCGCCGGCCACCCTCCGTGGCGCTGGGCCACCTGGCGGCGGAGACCCGCTTCATCGACGACGCGCAGGGCTACCGGATCACCCGCATCGTCGGCGGCGACGCCTGGGATGCGGGCGCCGACTCGCCGCTCAACGCGGTCGGCGTGGAGGCGCGTTTGGGCGAGCGCATCGTGGCGGTGAACGGCCAGCGGGTGTCGCGCGAATGCCCACCGCAGGCCTTGCTCGTGCACCAGGCCGGCGCCAAAGTGGAGCTGACGCTGGCCTCGGGCACGACCGACGCGCCCAGCACCCGCACGGTGCTGGTCTCGACCCTCACCGACGACGTGCCGGCGCGCTACCGCGAGTGGGTCGAGCGCAATCGCGCGTGGGTGCACGAGCGCTCGGCTGGGCGCGTCGGCTACTTTCACCTGCCCGACATGATGGCCGCCGGTTTCGCCGAGTTCCACCGCTACTTCAGCGCCGAGTGCGACCGCGACGCCCTGATCGTCGACGTGCGCTACAACCGCGGCGGCCATGTGTCGTCGCTGCTGCTCGAGAAGGTGGCGCGCCGGCGCATCGGCTACAACCGCCAGCGCTGGGGGCTGCCCGAGCCGTATCCGGAAGAGTCGGTGGCCGGGCCGGTGGTGGCGCTGGCGAACGAACACGCCGGCTCCGACGGCGACATCTTCTCGCACGCCTTCAAGCTGATGGGCATCGGCCCGCTGGTGGGCACGCGCACCTGGGGCGGCGTGATCGGCATCTCGCCCCGCCACAACCTGGTCGACGGCACGCAGACCACCCAACCGGAGTTTTCATTCTGGTTCCGCGACGTGGGCTGGGGCGTCGAGAATCACGGCACCGACCCGCAGATCGAGGTCGACAACGCGCCGCAGGACGCGCAGGCCGATCGAGACCGGCAACTCGAAACGGCGGTCGAGGTCGCGTTGCAGCAGATCGATCTCGCCACCAGCCTGAAAGCGACATTCGGGCCACGGCCGAACCTGGCCCCACCGACCCTGCCACCGCACGAATGAGGAATTCATGAACCACCCGTTCCACCTTGCCTTCCCGGTCACCTCGCTGGCCCACGCGCGCTCGTTTTATGGCGGCCTGCTGGGCTGCCCTGAAGGCCGTTCGTCCGACGCCTGGATCGACTTCGACCTCTACGGCCACCAGATCGTGGCCCACCTGGCACCCGGCGAAGCGGGCCATCGCGGCACCAGCGCGGTCGATGGCGACCAGGTGCCGGTGCGCCACTTCGGCGTGGTGCTGCCGATGGAGGAGTGGCACGCGCTGGCGGGTCGCCTGCGCGCGGCCGACACCCGCTTCGTGATCGAGCCGCACCTGCGCTTCAAAGGCCAGGTCGGCGAGCAGGCCACGATGTTTTTTCTCGATCCCTGCGGCAACGCGCTGGAGTTCAAGGCGTTCGCCGACCCGTCGCAGCTGTTCGCCAAATAAGCCGCGCCAGCGCGCGCGGTCACACCAGCGGCCGCAGCGCCTGGGCCGCATCGCGCAGCAGCGGCAGCAGTTGGGCGCTGACCTGCTCGCGCGTCATCTGCTGCACTTGCAAGGTCATGCCGAGGGCGCCCACGCAATCGCCCTTGCGGTCTTTCAGCGCCACCGCCACCCCGCGCAGGCCGATGTCCAGCATCTGCTCGGTGATCCAGTAGCCCTGCGCCCGCGCGGCCAGCACGGTGGCGCGAAAGTGCGCCGGGGCGGTGGTCGTGTGCGGCGTGAAGCTGCCGAATTCGTGGCGCGCGATCCATTCATCCAGTTCGGCGTCGCCCCAGGTCGACAGGATCACCGCGCCCGGCGTCACCACATGGGCCGGCGCGCGCGCCCCGGCGTGGAAGCCGATGCTCACCACGCGCGGGCTGTTGCTGCGCGCCAGGTACACCACCTCGTGCTCGTCGAGCACGCTGAAGTTGACCGTCTCGCCGCAGGCCATCGACACGCGCTGGATGAACGGCTGCACCAGCCGCGGCAGGCGCGCCGCACCCAGGTAGCTCTGGCCCAGCCGCAGCACGCGCGGCAGCAGCCAGAACTGCTTTCCATCGGTGCGCGCGTAGCCAAAATGGCACAGGCTCAGCAGGTAGCGGCGCGCGGCGGTGCGGGTGATGGCGGTTCGCTGAGCCACATCGCTGGCGGTCAGGCGGGCGTGGTCGTCGTCGAAGGCCTCGATCACCCGCAAGCCCTTGCCCAGGCCCTCGATCAAGTCCTTGCGGTCGATGCTGAACGATGTGCCTGCCATGTGGGGACTAACCCTCAATACCAACGATTGGCGCCCGGTGCGCGCGATTATCGCGCGCGCCGGCAGGGCGCGGCTTGTACGCAGTGGTCCGCCTGTCTATCGTGCATGCATCCAACCCAACAGACATTCATGGACATCTCTGGCAGCACCCGCGTCTTCATGATCCTCGGCCACCCCGTGGCCCAGGTGCGCGCGCCCGAGGTGTTCAACGCGCTGTTTCGCAAGCATGGCGTGGACGCGGTGCTGGTGCCGGCGCAGGTGGCGCCGCAGCGCTTCGAAGGTTTTGTGAAGCAGGTGCTCGGCGCTGACAACATCGACGGGCTGTGGCTCACGATTCCGCACAAGACGCCGATGGTGGCGCTGCTCGACCACTGCGATGCGGCGGGCCGCCTGGTCGGCGCCGTCAACGCGGTGCGCCGCAATGCCGACGGTTCGCTCGAAGGCGCGTTGTTCGACGGCGCGGGCTTCGTCAAGGGGCTGGCCCGGTTCGGCATCCCGACGATCGGCCGCCGCGTGCTGGTGGTCGGTGTGGGCGGCGGCGGCGTGGCGATTGCGGCGGCGATCGCGCAGCGTGGTTGCGCCGAGCTGGCCCTGTTCGACGCCGCGCCGGGCCGCGCCGGGTGGGTCGCGGATCAGTTGTCGGCGGCGTTCAACCGGCCGGTCACCGCGGCCGCCAGCGCCGACCCGGCCGGCTTCGACCTGGTGGTGAATGCCACGCCGCTGGGCTTGCAGCCCGGCGACCCGCTGCCCTTCGACGTGGCGCGGCTCGACCGCAGCGCGGCCGTGGTCGACATCCTGATGAAAAACCAGCCGACCGCGCTGCTGCGCGCTTGCGCGGCGCGCGGCATCACCGCGCACCCGGGCTTCGAAATGATGCTGCAGCAGATGCCCGACTACCTGAATTTCTTCGGCCTGCACGAACTGGCCCATGTGGTGCAAGAGGATGCATCCGAAGTGCGCGCACGGCTCGAACCGGGGTAGATTCAGCCCCGCTGTTTTCCCGCCCGCGTTCCTGCAAATCCCCACAAATCCAACTGGAGACATCCGAATGAACCACCACTTTCAACCCGGCCGCCGCTGTTTCGTCGCCCTGGCCGCCATCGCGGCGATTGCAGGCCACGCGGCCGCGCAGGCCCAGGCGATCCGAATCGCCAACATCCTCGAGCTGTCCGGCGCCGGCGCCACCGCCGGCACCAACTTCAAGAACGGTGTTGAACTCGCCGTGAAGGAAATCAACGCCGCCGGCGGCATCCTCGGCAAGAAGATCGAGACCACCACGCTGGACACCCAGAGCAACCCCGGCGTGGCCAAGGGCCTGACCCAAAAGGCGGTCGACGACAACGTGTTCGCCGTGTTCGGCCCGGTGTTCTCGGGCTCCATCATGGTCAGCATGGCCGAGACCCGGCGCGCCGAGGTGCCCAACTTCACCGGCGGCGAGGCGGCGGCCATCACCAAGCAGGGCAACCCGTACATCTTCCGCACCAGCTTCACCCAAGACACGGCGATGCCCAAGGTGGCGCGCTACATCGCCAGCGGCATCAAGGCCAAGACGGTGGCGGTGATCTTCGTCAACAACGACTTCGGCAAAGGCGGGCGCGACGCGGTCACCAAGGCGCTCGAAGCGGCCGGCGTGAAAGTGGTGGCCGATATTTCGACCGACTCGGGCCAGGTCGACTTCTCGGCCCCGGTGCTCAAGGCCAAGCAGTCCAACGCCGACGCGCTGTTCGTCTACACCAATGAGGAAGAGTCGGCCCGCGCGCTGCGCGAACTGCGCAAGCAGGGCTGGACCAAGCCCATCGTCGGCGAAACCACGCTGACCGGGCAGAAGGTGATCGAACTGGCCGGTGAAGCGGCCAACGGCGCGGTGGCGCACGTCGGCCTGACGGTCGATTCGCCGAACCCGCTGATGCTCAAGTTCAAGGCCAATTTCTACCAGGACTACAAGTACATCTCGGACCACAACGGCATCAAGGGCTACACCGGCATCTACCTGCTGAAGGCGGCGATCGAGAAGGCCGGCAAGCTCGACCGCAAGCTGGTGGCGCAAACGCTGCATGGCCTGACGGTGACCGCGGCCAAGAACCCCGGCGTGCTGATGGACGTGACGGTCGACGCCAACGGCGACCTGGACCGCGAAAGCTTCATTGTCGAAGTGGCCGGCGGCAAGCAGGTGGTCAAGGAAGTGCTGCCGCCGCTGGGCAAGAAGTAGATCGCCACCGGCCCGGCCGGCCCGCGAGCGACCCACGAGCGCCACAAGAGAAGAGCGGCACAGGAGGCAGCATGACCGACTTTTTGCAACTGTTCCTCTCCGGCATGGCCACCGGCAGCATCTACGCGCTGGCCGGCCTGGGCTTCACCTTGTTGTGGCAGGCCTCGGGCACCATCAACTTCGCGCAGGGCGAATTCGTGATGCTGCCGGCCTTCATGATGCTGGCCTTCAACGCGATGGGGCTGCCGCTGCTGCTGAGCTTCGTGGGCACCTGCGCGGTGGCCGTGCTGGTGGTCGGTTGGGGCTTCAAGCGCGGCGTCGTCGACCCGCTGTTCAAGTTCGGCATGATGCCCATCGTGGTGGCCACCATCGGCCTGGCCATCGCGATGCGCAACGGCGTGCGCGCCGGCTACAGCGCCGAGGCCCACCCGTTCCCCAGCCTGTTCACCGACAAGCTGTTCAACATTGCCGGCGTGACCATCACGCTGGCCGACGTGGGCACCTTGCTGCTGGCGCTGGCGCTGGTGTTTGCGACGCAAGCCTTCCTGGCCAAGACCGTGACCGGCCGGGCGATGCAGGCGGTGGCGCAAAACACCGAAAGCGCCACCGTGCTGGGCATCAACGTGCCGCGCATGATCTTCTACACCTTCGCCATCAACGCGGTGCTGGCGTGCGCGGCGGCGCTGCTGGTCACGCCGACCTATCTTGCCAAGTTCGACATGGGCGAGTCGCTCGGCACCAAGGCCTTTTTCGCCGCCATCATCGGCGGCTTCAACAACTCGCGCGGCGCGCTGCTGGGCGGCGTGATCGTCGGTGTGTGCGAGAACCTGGCCGCGGCCTACATCTCGGCGGCCTACAAAGACGCGGTGGCGCTGGTCATCTTCATGCTGGTCATCCTGTTCAAGCCGCAAGGGCTGCTGGGCAAGAAGGTCGAACGCAAAGTCTGACGTGACCCGCCCCCGAAGCGCCTTCGGCGCTCCCCCTCAAGGGGGCCGAGGCCCGCGGCTCCAAGCCGACCTGCGTCGGCGTGGACGGGCCGAGGAATTGCCGCGTCTCGCGGCCATGCGGCCTGCAAGGCCCGCCAGCGGCCCGGCAAAGCCGGATCCGCGGCAGCCGCTTGATCGCTCCTTTGGAGGACTGACGTGAACAGGATTTCTCTCATTGCAGCCACGGTTCTTGTTGTGGTGCTGCTGGCCGCACCGCCGCTGCTCAAGAGCTACG
The DNA here is from genome assembly GCA_031415135.1 of Methylibium sp. Classification (GTDB taxonomy): domain Bacteria; phylum Pseudomonadota; class Gammaproteobacteria; order Burkholderiales; family Burkholderiaceae_C; genus LGRD01. The sequence continues at coordinate 26,312 of JANORB010000035.1, read as the reverse complement.
GCATCTACCTGTTCACCTACTGGCTGATCTTCGTGATCGCCACGATGGGGCTGAACCTCACGGTGGGCTACGCGGGCCAGAAGTCACTCGGCCACGCGGCGTTTTTCGGCATCGGCGCGTACACCGTGGCCATCGTCATGCAGGCGGGCTTCAGCTTCTGGGTCGGGCTGCCGCTGGCGATGCTGGGCTGCTTCGTCATCGGCCTGGGGCTGGGATTCCCGGCGCTGCGGGTGCAGACCATCTATCTGGCGTTCGCCACGCTGGGCTTCAACACCGCCGTGTGGCTGGTGATGCGCAATGAAGAGTGGCTCACCGGCGGCACCTTCGGCATCAACAACATTCCGCGGCCGGCGCTGTTCGGCCTGGTGCTCGATGGCGCGCTGGTCTTCTACTACTTCGTGCTGGCGCTGGCGCTCGTCTCCGGCGGGCTGTTGTGGGGCCTGCTGCATTCGCCCTGGGGCAAGGCGTTCACGGCGCTGCGCGACAACCCGATCCGCGCCGAGAGTCTGGGCATCAACATCCAGTCCTACACCTTGCTGTCGTTCGCCATCGGCGCCGTGTACGCGGGGCTGGCCGGCGCGCTGTTCGCGTGCCTCGTGCAGTTCATCGAACCCGCACCGTTCGCCGTCAGCGCCTCCATCATGATGTACCTGATGGTCGTCGTCGGCGGGCCGGGCTACTTTTTCGGCCCGCTGATCGGCGCGGCCGTGGGCGTACTGCTGCCGGAGTGGCTGCGCTTTGCGCAGGCCTGGTACGTGTTCGTGTTCGGCGCGGCGGTGGTGCTGCTGATGCTGTGGCTGCCCGACGGCCTGCTGAGCATCCCCGACCGCATCAAGGCACGCCGGCAGTCCAGGCAAGCGTCGGCCGCGCGCGCGGCGGCGGCGGCCAGCGCGGGGGCGCAATCATGAGCGGCGCCGTGAACCCGCAGCGCCCGGCCGGCGAGCCGGTCTTGAAAGTCACCGGCCTCAAGAAGTCCTACGGCGCGATCCAGGCCGTCGCCGGTGTGTCGTTCGAGGTCATGCCGGGCGAGATCTTCGGCGTGATCGGGCCCAACGGCTCGGGCAAGACGACGATGTTCAACAGCGTGCTCGGCCAGATCACGCCGAACGCCGGCAGCATCGAACTGAAGGGGCGCGACATCACCGGCCTGAGCCCGCTCGAGCTGAGCCGGCGCGGTGTGGGCCGCACCTTCCAGACGCTGCAGGTGTTCGGCAAGATGAGCGTGCGTGACAACCTGATCGTGGCCGCGCAAGAACACCAGGGCACGATGTTCAGCCGCATGTTCGCGCCCGGTGACTCGGGCCTGGGGCCCAAGGCCGACGCGCTGATCGACCAGTTCCGGATTCGCCATGTCGCCGACAAGAAGGCGGGCGAGTTGAGCTACGGCCAGCAGAAGCTGGTCGACATCGCGATGGCCTTCATGAGCGAGCCCGACCTGGTGCTGCTGGACGAGCCCTGCGCCGGTGTGAACCCCAGCCTGGTGGGCGGCATCAGCAGCCTGCTGAAGGAGCTGAACAAGACCCGGGGATCGGCGGGCAAGGGCGGGAGTTTCATCGTCATCGAGCACAACATGGACTTCGTGATGGACCTGTGCCACCGCATCATGGTGATGGTCGAAGGCACGGTGATGGCGATCGGCACGCCGGCCGAAATCCGCGCCAACAAGCAGGTGCTCGACGCCTACCTGGGGAACTGAAATCATGACCGACGCAACCTGCATCGAGTTCGACGACGTGGTTGCCGGTTATGGCGACTTCATGATCCTGAACAACCTGAGCTTCAAGGCAAAGCGCGGCAAGATCACCTTGCTGCTCGGCCCCAACGGCGCCGGCAAGTCGACGGTGCTCAAGACGCTGTTCGGCATGCTGAGAGTGCGCCAGGGCCGCATCCGGCTCAATGGGCAGGACATCACCGGCGCGTCGGCCAAGGAGTTGCTGGTCAAGCACGGCATCGCCTTCGTGCCGCAGGGGCGCAATCTGTTCGGCCAACTCACCGCGTACGAAAACCTGGAGCTGGGCGGCATCACGCTGGGCATGAAGACCACGCACGAGCGCATTCCCGAGGTGCTGGCCTTGTTTCCGCGCGTCAAGGAGCGGCTGCACAGCGCGGCGTCGGCGCTGTCGGGCGGCGAGCAAAAGCAGCTCGAGGTCGGCCGCGCCTTGCTGCTGCGACCCAAGGTGCTGCTGGTCGACGAGCCCTCCATCGGCCTGAGCCCGATGGTGGTGGCCGACGTGTCCAAGCTGCTGCGCCAGCTGGCCGAGCAGGGCACCACGGTGCTGATGGTCGAGCAGAACGTGAAGAGCGCGCTGAAGATGGCCGACGAAGCGATCGCGCTCGAATCGGGCCGGCTGGTGCTGCACCGGCGCGCCGATGAATTGCTGGCCGACCCGAACATCGAGCGGCTGTTCCTCGGTGGCGCGCACCAGGCCGCAACGCCTGCGGCCAGCGGCGCTGCGACTTGAGGCCAGCACGCCAGAATCCAGCCCCTGCCAGGACCCGCCATGACCCAGCCTCCCAACCGCGAACCACTCGCCGACCTGGCCAACCCGCTCGGGCTGGCCGGCATCGAGTTCATCGAGTTCTCCACCTCCCGGCCGCAGGCGCTCGGCGCGGTGCTCGAAACCATGGGCTTCCGCCCGATCGCACGCCACCGCTCGCGCGAGGTATTGCTGTATCGGCAAGGAGAGATGAACATCATCATCAACGCCCACGCCGGCGGCCTGCCGCGCACCGCGCAGCCGGGCGAAACGCCGGTGATCGCGGCGATCGCGCTGCGCGTGCGCGATGCGGCGGCCGCCTACCGCCACGCGCTGGAGCGCGGGGCCTGGGCCGTGCCCACGCAGGTCGAGGTGATGGAGCTGAACATTCCGGCCGTGCATGGCGTGGGCCAGAGCCGCATCTACTTCGTCGACCGGGCGCAGGACTTTTCGATCTACGACGTCGACTTCACCCGCATCCCCACCGTCGACCCGCACCCGCCGGCGCTGACCGGGCTGCACTGGTTCGGCGTGGTGCAGTACATCGGCAACGAGCGGACCGAGGACTGGACCGAGTTCTATGCCGAGCTGTTCGGTTTCTCGGCGCTGCCCAACGAGCAGCGCTACGGCATCCTGCCCAAGGGCCGCATCCTGCAAAGCCCGTGCGGCACCTTCTACCTGCAGCTGATCGAGCCCGAGCCCGGCATCCTCGACGTCGAGGGCGACGAGTCGCTCCAGCGCATCGGCTTGGGCACCCCCGATGTGCTGACCACGGTGACCGTGCTGCGCCAGCGCGGTGTCGGCTTTGTCGAATCGAAAGGCGTTCATTCCGACTTGCGCGGCGCGCTGACACAAAGCTCGCTCGGCGGCGTGATGTTCGAGTTGGTGCACGACGAGCGCGGGGTGCAATCGTGAGACCTTTGCGGGCGCACGCGGGTCGAGCGCCGGGCCGCCGTGGGCCACGAAGCGGCCCACCGCGTGGCCCTCGGCCGGCCCGCATCCCGGAGGCCACGAGGGGCCTCTTCGTGGCCCTTGGGGATCAGCCAACGTACCCGTTGGACGAGGGGCGGTCATGACCCAGGCCAACATCCTCGACTTCGGCATGGACACCATCTCGCTGGCCGGCAGCTTGCCCGCCAAGCTGGCCGCCATCCGCGCCGCCGGGTTCTCGCAGGTCATGCTGTCGGCGCGCGACCTGGCCGGGCACGCCGACGGGATCGACTCGGCGGTGCGGGCGGTCAAGGCCAGCGGCCTGCGCGTCACCGGCTTCCAGGTGCTGCGCGATTTTGAAGGCCTGTCGGGCCACCTGCACGACTACAAGATCGACATGGCCAAGGCCATGCTCGAGATGTGCCACGCCGTCGGCGCCCGGCTGCTGCTGGTGTGTTCGTCGACCAGCACGCATGCCGGCACCGACCCCGACCTGCTGGCGCGCGACCTGCGCAAGCTGGCGATGCTGGCGCTGCCGCTGGGCATCAAGGTGGCCTACGAGGGGCTGTCGTGGGGCCGCACCATCAACGAGTTCACGACCGCCTGGGACGTGGTCTGCCGCGCCGACGCACCCAACCTCGGCATCGGCATCGACTCGTTCCATGTCTTCGCCAGCAAGACAGCGCTCGACGACCTGGACCTGCTCGACCCGGACAAGATCTTCCTCGTCCAGCTGGCCGACTTCATGTGGAACGAGGTGCCGTCGTTCGAAGAGCGCATCAACACCGCGCGCCACTTTCGCGTGTTCCCCGGCGAGGGCGTGCACAGCGAACAACTGGCCGACCTGGTGATGCGGCTGGATCGCATGGGCTACTGCGGCGACTACAGCTTCGAAGTGTTCAACGACGACTACCAGCAGATCCCGCTGGCCACCGTCGCCGCCCGCGCGCGCCGCTCGGCCATCTGGCTGGGCGAGGAGGTGCTGCACCGGTCGGTGCCGCTGCCGAACCGGATGAGGCTGCGTCGAATCGAGCCATGAGCCGGCAGCGCAGCGGGGCCGCACGCGGGGGCGCCGGCCTGGGTTCGCGGGCGATGGTATGGTGCGGCCAGGCGCTGTGCCTGATCGACTTGGAAGGGCCCGACATGCAGACGCTCGACACCATGCGCAGCCTGGGCCTGCTGACGCGAGAACAGTACCTGGAGATCACCGCTTACGTGATGCTGCACACGTCGCCGGAACAGATTGCGGCCATGCCGGCGCATTTGTGGCAGGCGGTGCTGCATGCCGACTCGCTGCTGTTTCCGGGCGCGGACGCGCCGGCGGTGCATTGAGTTCCGCGCCCGCCGCGCCTCATTCGGGCGGCGCCGGCCAGGCCACCTTGAACAGCAGCTCGATCAGCAGCGCGCGCTCGGCCGGCGACAGCACGCGCAGCGCGGCGTATTCCATCGTCGCGGCGATGTTTTCGGCCTGCTGAGTCAGCTCGCGGCCGCGCGCGGTCAGGTGCACATGCTGGGCGCGCCGGTCTTGCGTGCTGCGAACCCGCTCGACCCAGCCGCGTTCGACCATGCGGTCCAGCGTCACCGCCATGTTCGGGGCCGACACGTCCAGCGCCTGGCCGAGTTGCTTCTGGTTGACCTGCGGATTGGAGGCCACCAGCACCAGGATGGAAAACTCCACCGCCTTCAGCTCGAGCGGGCCGAGATGCCGGGCGAAGGTCTTTTTCAACTCGATCGACGCGCGGCTGGCGGCATAACCCACCAGGTGCATCAGGCGCGACTGGTCGAGCTCGCCCGGGGCGGCGCGGCGCGGCGCCACTGCGGTGGGCAGGGCCGCCGCCGGCACGGCTGCGGGCTTCACGCAGACGCCTTGCGGCGCGCCTGGCCGAGGTAGGTGTCGATCACGCGCGAGTCCCGGGCCAGCTCGGCGGCCGGGCCTTGCAGCGCAATTTCACCCATTTCGAGCACATAGGCGTGGTCGGCCACCTCCAGCGCGGCGCGCGCGTTCTGCTCGACCAGCAGGATCGTCACGCCGGTGGCGCGCAGGCCGGCAATGGTCTTGAAGATGTCGCGCACCACCAGCGGCGCCAAGCCCAGGCTGGGCTCGTCCAGCATCAACAGCCTGGGCCGGCTCATCAGCGCCCGGCCCAGGGCCAGCATCTGCCGCTCGCCGCCCGACAGCGTGCCGGCCAGTTGCGCGCGGCGCTCGCGCAGGCGCGGAAACAGCGTGTACACCTCGTTCAGCGCGCTCGCGCTGTCCTTGTGGCCCAGCCGCACCTGGCGCCAGGCGCCGAGCAGCAGGTTGTCCTCGACCGGCATGCTGCCGAACAGGGCCCGCGTTTCGGGCACCAGCGCGATGCCTTGCATGACCCGGTCTTCGAGCGTCTGCCGGGCGATGGAGTGGCCCGCATAGAGCAGCTCCCCGCGCGCGGGCAGCACGCCCATCAACGCGTTCAGCAGCGTGGACTTGCCGGCGCCGTTGGGGCCGATCACCGTCACCACACTGCCCTGGCGCGCCTGCAGATTCAGCCCGTGCAACACCTCGGCCCGGCCGTAGCCGGCATGCAGGTCTTTGACGTCGAGCAGCAAGTCGGTGGTCATGGTGTCAGTGCTCCGTGCCGAGGTAGGCCGCCTGCACCGCCGGACTGGCCTGCACCACCTCGGGCGTGCCCTCGATCAGCTTGGTGCCGAACTCCATCACCACCAGGCGGTCGACCAGGCCCATCACCAGGTCCATGTCGTGCTCGACCAGCAGGATGCTCAGGCCTTCGCCGCGGAGTTGGCGCAACACGCCGGCCAGCGCTTCCTTCTCTTTCAGCCGCAGGCCGGCGGCGGGCTCGTCCAGCAGCAGCAGCATGGGGTCGGCGCACAGCGCGCGCGCAATTTCCATCAGCCGCTGCGGGCCCAGCGCCAGGTTGCCGGCCAATTCGTGCAGGCTGGCCTGCATGCCGATGCGGGCGAGCTGCCGTTCGGCTTCGCGCAGCAGGCTGCGCTCCTCGGTGCGGTCCAGCCGCAGCATCGCTGCGGCCACGCCGCGCTGGCCGCGCAGGTGCGCGCCCAGCGCCACGTTTTCCAGCACCGTCATGCCGGCGATCATCTTCACGTGCTGAAAGGTGCGCGACACGCCACGCCGCGCGATCTGGCGCGAGGCCAGGCCGTCGATGCGCTCGCCGCGCAGCCGCACCTCGCCGCGGGTCGTCGGCAGCACGCCTGTCACCAGGTTGAAGGTGGTCGACTTGCCGGCGCCATTCGGCCCGATCAGCCCGAGGATCTCGCCCGAGCGGACTTGAAAACTCACGTCATTCACCGCCACCAGGCCGCCGAATTCCTTGCGCACCGCCTGCACGTCCAGCACCACCTCGCCGAGTGGCGGGCGGGTGCGTTCGGGCAGCGCGGGCGCGTCATGCCAATCGACCTTGCGCCGCTGCCGGGGCAGGCGCGCCTCGACAAACGCCCACAGCCCGTCGCGCGCGTACTGCAACACCAGCACCAGCAGAATGCCGAAGACGATGATTTCGTAGTTGCCGCTGCCGCCCAGCAGTTTGGGCAGCCACACCTGCAGCTGGTCTTCGAGGATCTTCACGACCGCCGCGCCCGCCAGTGCGCCCCACACATGGCCCGCGCCGCCGATCACCGCCATGAACAGGTACTCGATGCCCATCCGCAGCCCGAACGGCGACGGGTTCACGGTGCGCTGGAAATGCGCAAACAGCCAGCCCGACACGCTGGCCAGCAACGCGGCCAGCACAAAGGCCATGACCTTGATGCGAAAGCTGTTCACCCCCATCGCCTCGGCCATCGTGCTGCCGCCCTTGACGGCGCGCAGCGCGCGCCCGGTGCGCGAATCGAGCAGGTGCGTGGCCCCCACCGCCGCCAGCAGCACCAGCGCCCACAGCAGGTAGAAAAAACTGCGCCCGGTGTTGAGCGGGGTGCCGAAAAAAGTGATCGCCGGCACGCCCAGCAGGCCGTCGTACTTGCCCAGCGCGTCGATGTTGCCCAGCAGGTAGTACAGGCTCAAGCCCCAGGCTATTGTTGCCAGCGGCAGGTAGTGGCCCGACATGCGCAGCGTGATCCAGCCCAGCGCCAGCGCCGCGCAGAACGTCAGCGCCAGCCCCACCCACACCGTGAGCCAGGGCGAGACGCCGTGGGTCAGCGTCAGGTACGCCGCCGTGTAGGCGCCGAGCCCGACGAACGCGGCCTGCCCGAACGAGGTGAGCCCGGCCACACCGGTCAGCAGCACCAGGCCGATGACCACCAGCGTGTACAGGCCGATGTAGTTGGCCTGCGTGATCCAGAACTCGGGCACCGGCAACTGCGGCAGCAGGGCCAGCAGCACGGCGAAGGCGATGAGGGAATATCGTCTCATCGCGCTCACTCTTCTTCGTCCGCGTGGCCGTGCTGGAACGAGCGCCACAGCAGCACCGGAATGATCAAGGTGAAGACGATCACCTCCTTGAACGCACTGGCCCAGAACGAGCCGAAACTCTCCAGCAGCCCGACGAAGATGGCGCCCAGCGCGGCGGCCGGGTAACTCGCCAGGCCGCCGAAGATCGCGGCCACAAATCCTTTCAGGCCGATCAGGAAGCCCGAGTCGTAGAACATCGTCGTCGCCGGCCCGATCAGCAGGCCCGAGAGCGCGCCGATGAAGGCGGCCAGCCCGAAGCTGAGCTTGCCGGCGTCCGAGGTCGAAATGCCCATCAGCCGCGCGCCGAGCCGGTTGACCGCGGTGGCGCGCAGGGCCTTGCCGCGCAGCGTGCGCTCGAAAAACAGCCACAGCGCCGCGATCAACACCACCGACAGCATGAAGATGATCAGCGTCTGCCCGGTCAGGTTCAGCGCGCCGACAGTGAAGCGCGCGTCCCAGAAGCTCGGGTTGCGAAAGCCCTCGGCGCCGAAGAACACCAGCCCCAGCCCGGTCAGCGCAAAGTGTGATCCGACCGACACGATCAGCAGCACCAGCACGCTCGCATCGGCCAGCTTGGCATACGCCAGCCGGTACAACAGCGGGCCGAGCGGCGTGACGATGGCCAGCGTGAGCAGGCTTTGCAGCAACAACGGCAACTGGCGCGGCGCGGCCCACAGCGTGACCCCGGTGACCAGCAGCGGCAGCACCAGCACCTTGACGGCGGTGGTGGCGACGCTGGCCCCCGGCAGCCCGCGCCGCAGCGCCGCCAGCGCGTCCAGCACCGCCGCCAGCAAGGCCATCACCAGCAGCAGCCACACCGTGCCCGGCACCACGCCGGTTTGCAGCAACGCCAAGGTCAGCGCGCCATAGGCCACGAACTCGCCCTGCGGGATGAAGATCACCCGCGTGACCGCGAACACCAGCACCAGGGCCAGCGCCAGCAACGCATAAATGGCGCCGTTGGTGACGCCGTCCAGCATCAGGATGCTGGCGATCGAGAAGTCCATGGGCGGTGGTGCTTACTCGACCTTCCAGTCGGCGTTGACAACCTTGAGCATCACCCCGGTTTCGTTGGTGAAGCCCCAGTGGTCGGTGGCGGTCCAGTTCATCACGCCGTGTGAAAACACGGTGCGGCCCATGGTCTCCAGGCCCTCTTTGATGGCCGCGCGGAATTCCTTGGTGCCGGGCTTGGCCTTTTTCAGCGCCATCGGGATCACTTTTTCCAGCGCGATCACCGTGTCGTACGCATGGCCGGCAAACTGGTTGCGCGAGCCGGCGCCATAGGCCTTTTCGTACTTCTGCACAAAGTCCATGGCGAGGCTCTTGGACGGGTGGCTGTCGGGCAGTTGCTCGGCGATGACGGCCGGGCCCGAGACCACGAACGCGCCTTCCACGGCCTTGCCGCCCACACGCGCCAGATCGCGCGAAGCCGCCGCGTGGGTCTGGTAGATCTTGCCCTTGTAGCCACGCTCGACGACGGCCATGTGCGGCATCGCGGCACCACTGCCCGAGGCGACGATCAGCATCGCATCCGGGTTGGCGCTGCTGAGCTTCAAGGCCTGCGCGGTCACGCTGGTGTCGGCGCGCGCAAAGCGCTCGGTGGCCACCACCTTGATGCCGGCCGGCTCGGCCACGGCGGTGAAGTCCTTCAGCCAGCTTTCGCCATAGGCGTCGGTGTAGCCGAGGAAGCCGACGCTCTTGACGCCGTTTTTCTTCATGTGCTCGACCATCGCATGCGCCATCACCACGGTGGACTGCGGCAGCCGGAAGGTCCAGGCGTCCTTGCCCGGCGGCAGCGCCACCGGCGAGAACGCCAGCTGCACGGTCTGCGACTCCATCGCCACGTCGGCCATCGCCGCGGCCACCGGTGTGGCGGCCGAGCCCATGATGATGTCGACCTTGTCTTCGGTGACGAACTTCCTGGCGTTCTGCACGCCCTTGGTCGGGTCGGTCGCGTCGTCGAGGATGATCACGTTGAGCTTTTCGCCGGCGATGGCCTGCGGCCACAGCGCAAGCTGGTTCTTCATCGGAATGCCCAGCCCCGAGGCCGGCCCGGTGAGCGGCAGGCTCACGCCGATGGTGATGTCGGCTTGCGCGGCGCCGGCGGCCAGCAGCGCGAAGGCGGCGGCAAGGGGTTTCAGGGCGGTCATCGGTGGGTCTCCTCGGGAGGGGTTGAAAACTGACTGCACATCGCCTGGATGTCGTCGGGCACGGGCATGGCGCGCAGCCGGTCGGGATGGTCGGCGTCGCGCTTCACGAAGGCGCGCACTTCGCGGCCTTCGCAGATCAGGTCTTCGGTGGCGCCGCGCAGGCAAGTCACGCGGTGGATCTGCACGAACACCTTGGCGCGCCATTCCTCGACATGGGTGGTGACGGTGAGCGTCTCGCCATAGGTCGCGGTCTTGAAGAATTTGGTGTTGATTTCCAGCACCGGCGTGCCGACGATGCCGCGTGTCTTCACGAGTTCGCGCCACGGCGGCAGGCCGCACTGCATGAAGAACGACAGCGAGGCGGCGTCCATCCAGCGTGAAAAGTTCGGGAAAAAAACGATGCCGGCCGGGTCGCAGTCGCCGAACTGAATGTCGACGCGGTGGGTGGTGGTGCGGGGCATGGTGGGCTCGATCAGACTGGCTCGGTGACGCAGACGGTTCAGCCGCGCCCGGGCAACAGCACGCCTTCATCGCCGGCGTACAGGTGCTCGACCAGAACGTCGCGGTGCTGCAGCACCATGCGCTGGTTGATCGAGCCTTTGTCGGTGACTTCGCCGCGGTCGATGCTGGGCGGGTCGACCAGCAGCAGCGCGCGCGCCACGCGGGTCGCGCTGCCGGTGCCGCTGCGGTGCAGGGCGTCGAGCAGGGTCTGAAAGAAGGCCAGCACGGGCGCCGCGCTGAGCACGTCGAGCGTGGCTGCGCCCACCGGCAGGCCAGCCAGCGCGCGGCAGCTGTCCAGGCGCGGAAAGACCAGCAGGCCGATCTCGTTGCGGTTGATGCCGGCGATCACCACGTCTTGCACACAGGGGTCGCCGGCGGCGATGATCCTGGCGCGCAGCGGGCCGACCGACACGAAGGTGCCGGTGGCGAGCTTGAAGTCCTCGGCGGTGCGGCCGTCAAAGGCAAAGCCCATGTCGGGGCGCGCCGGGTCGATCGGCTTGACCGCGTCGCCACTGCAATAAAAGCCTTCAGCATCGAACGACTCGGCGGTTTGCGCCGGGTTGCGCCAATACCCCGGCGTGACGTTCGGGCCGCGGTAGCGCACCTCGGTCTTGCCTTCGCTGGCCACGAGCTTGAGCTGCATGCCCGGCGCGGGCAGGCCGATGTGGCCCGACTTGACGTCGTGCGCGTTGGCGCAGATGGCAAACGGCGCGGTCTCGGTCATGCCCAGGCCGGTGAGCATGCGGATGCGCTCGCCGCCGCTCAGCTCGGCCATGCGGTCGAGCTTGTCCCACACCGGCTGCGACAGGCCGGCGCCGGCGAAAAAAAGCATGTTGACGCGGCTGAAGAAGTTCTCGCGCAAGGGCGTGTCGGCCTCCAGCGCGTTGGCGATTTCCTCGAAGCCCTTGGGCACGTTGAAGTACACCGTCGGCGCGATCTCGCGCAGGTTGCGCAAGGTCTCGGCGATGTGCTGCGGTGTGGGCTTGCCGTCGTCGATGTACAGCGTGCCGCCGTTGTAGATCGTCAGCCCCACGTTGTGGTTGCCGCCGAAGGTGTGGTTCCACGGCAGCCAGTCGACCAGCACCGGCGGCGTCTGCCCCAGCGTGGGAAAGCACTGCAGGATCATCTGCTGGTTGCTGCACAACATGCGCTGGGTGTTGATCACGCCCTTGGGCAGCCTGGTCGAGCCGGAGGTGAACAGGAACTTGGCGATCGTGTCGGGGCCGACCCGGGCATGGGCTTCGTCCACCTGCGCGGTGGGCTTGGTGGCCAGCAGGTCGTCGAAGCTCAGCGTGGTGCGGCCTTCCAGCGTACCGTGGGTCAGCACCACCGGCGTGTGCGCCGGCACCACGGCGCTGATGGCGCGGCCGTAGCCGGCCGCGCTGCTGGCAAACACCAGCCCGGGGGTCAGCAGCTCCAGGATGTGGCGCAGCTTGCCGTAGTCTTGCGAGACAGTGGAATAGGCGGCCGAGATCGGCGCGAACGGCACACCGGCCAGCATCGCGCCCAGGCCCAGCAGCAAGTGTTCCAGATCGTTGTCCGACAGGATCGCCACCGGGCGCTCGGCCGACAGGCCGCGGCCCAGCAGCGCCTGGGCGATGCCGCGTGCGCTGTGCAGCGCCTGCGCATAGCTGATGCGGCGCCAATCGCCGCCGCCCACCCGCTTGGCCGCCAGCGTGCGCTCGGGCGCCAGCTGGGCCCAGTGCAGCAGGCGGTCGGTCAGGCGCCCGGGATAAGGCGCCAGCGCTTCGGTGGAAGTGACGAGCGTGGCGCCATCGGGCCGCTGGGTGAACGTGGCCGACAGCGAGCCGCCCAGCGCCAGCGCGCGGTAGCGCGGTGCGGTGGCGGTGCCCATCACGGTTTTTCCACCTTGCCGGCGCGCTTTTCAAGAAAGGCGCGGACCCGCAGCTTGGCGGCATCGTCGCCCTGTGCGATCGCCGCCATCAGCGACTCGACGAACAGCCCATCGGGCTGCGACATGTCGGCAATGCGCGGCAACGCCTGCATCACCGCGAAGTTGGACAGCGGCGCGTTGGTGGCGATCTTCTGCGCCAACGCCATCGCCTTGGCAAAGCCCTGGCCATCGGGCACGACGTACTGCGAGAGGCCGCGCGCCAGGCCCTCGTTGGCGTCGAGCACGCGGCCGGTCAGCATCATGTCGGTCATGCAGGCCACACCGGCCAGGCGCGGCACCCGCGCCGAGCCGCCGCCACCGACGAAGATGCCACGCTGACCTTCGGGCAGGCCGTAGTAGGCGCTGGCCTCGGCGATGCGAATGTGGGCGCTGGCCGCGATTTCGAGCCCGCCGCCGACCACCGCGCCATGCAGCACCGCCAGCACCGGCACGCGGCCGAATTGAATCGTGTCCATCGCCGCGTGCCAGCTGCGCGAATGCAGCACGCCCTCGGAGACACTGCGCTCGGACAGTTCGGACAAATCGAGGCCGGCGCAAAAGTGGTCGCCCGAGCCGGTCAGCACCACCGCGCCCACCTCGGCCGGCAGGTTGATGAACGTGGTTTGCAGCTGCGCCACCAGCGTGTCGTTGATCGCGTTGCGCTTGGCCGGGCGGTTCAGCCGCACATGCGCCACCGCACCGGCGAGCGAGATGACCAGCAGGTCCATCGAAGCCAGCAGGCCGGAGGCCGGAGTGAATGTGGGTGTCATCGTGCGGGCTCGAAATTTGATTAAATGTATTAACTAAATACGCCCATCGGAAACTGGGGCTAACCCTAGTGAGAGCCACGTTCTCTTGCAATCAAAATTCAACTGTCCCCGGCGAGTGCGTGGGTTGATGCGCTGGTGCAAGACTTGTCAATTTGATTTTGATGGTTAATCAAATAGCCACGGAGCCTGAGCGATGAACACCGCCGACCTGATCGCCATCGACACCCACACGCATGCCGAGGTGTCGTGCTGGAACCCGTTCGACAACTACGGCGAGGAGTACGACCGCGCCGCCGACAAATACTTCGGCTCGAATCGCCGGCCGACCATCGACGAGACGGTGGCCCACTACCGCGAGATGAAGATCGGCCTGGTGATGTTCACGGTCGACAGCGAAGCGCAACTCGGCCGCCGCCGCATCCCCAACGAAGAGATCGCCGAGGCCGCGCAGAAGAACAGCGACATGATGATCTGCTTCGGCAGCATCGACCCGCACAAGGGAAAGATGGGCGCGCGCGAAGCGCGCCGGCTGATTGCCGAACACGGCATCAAGGGCTTCAAGTTCCACCCCACGGTGCAGGGCTTCATGCCCTACGACCGCATGGCCTGGCCGCTGTACGAGGTGATCGCCGAACACAAGCTGCCCGCCATCTTCCACAGCGGCCATTCGGGCATCGGCAGCGGCATGCGCTGCGGCGGCGGCTTGCGTTTGCAGAACAGCAACCCGATGCTGCTCGAAGACGTGGCGATCGATTTCCCCGACATGCAGATCGTCATCGCCCACCCCAGCTGGCCCTGGCAGGACGAGGCGCTGAGCCTGGCGCTGCACAAGCCCAACGTGTGGATCGACCTGTCGGGCTGGAGCCCCAAGTACTTTCCGCCCCAGCTGATCCAGTACGCCAACACGCTGCTCAAAGACCGCATGCTGTTCGGCAGCGACTACCCGCTGATCACGCCCGAGCGCTGGATGAAAGACTTCGACGAGGCCGGCTTCAAGGACAAGGTCAAGCCGCTGATCCTGAAGGAGAACGCGATGCGCTTGCTCGGCCTGGGGGCGCCGGTCGCCGCGTGATGCGGCCGTGCGGGCCCGCGCGGTTCGCCGCCTCAGCGTCCGGCCGTCAACAAGCGGTTCGATTCTTTCCTGACGACGGCGTAGCACTCGCAGGCGCGGGCTTCCAGCGCCACCCGGTCCAGCACCGAAATATGGCCGCGACGGTAGCGAATCACGCCCGCGTCCTGCAGCTTGATCGCTGCTCCGGTGATGCTTTCGCGCCGCACGCCCAGCGTGTTGGCCACGAGTTCGTGGGTCATGACCATCTCGGCCGACGGCGTTCGATCCAGGGTCCACAGCAGCCAACGGCACAACTGCTGTTCGATCGAGTGGTGCCGATTGCAGACCGCGTTTTGCCCGATCTGCGTGATCAGGGACTGTGCATAGCGCAACAGCAGGCGATGCATCGCGCCGGCTCGTTCGAACTCGCGCTTGAGCAGGCTGGCTTCGAGCCGCAACGCCGCGCCGGCGATCTGCACCACGGCAAAACTGGCCATGCTGTCCGCGCCCATGAAGAGCCCGATACCGACCATGCCTTCGCTTCCGACCCCGGCCGTTTCAAGGGATGCGCCGGATGCCGTGACGCAGCGCAGCGACACGATGGCCGTGGTCGGGAAGTAGGCGTGGGTCAAGCGCCGGCCGGGTTCGAAAACCACGTCGCCCAGGCGCAATGGCACCAGCTCCAGATGGCCCGCGAAAGGCTCGAAGTCCTCGAGCGACAGCGCGGCCAGAAGCTGGTTGACCCGTGCGCCATGGGGCGGCGGCACCTGCGGGTTCGTGGCCATGGATCAGGAGTTCCCGGCAAACACTTCGAGCCCGATGCCGCGGTAGCCGATGAAACGGCAGGCGTGATCGAACATCGGCTCGCCGCTCACCCTGAACTGCTCTTGTGAGCCGTCCGGCTTCTGGCGCGTGACCGCAAAATCCAGAAACGGCTGGCGCGCTGCAATGCGGGCCCGCAGCGCGCTGCGTTCTTCTTCATTCCACCCGGCCTGGCCGGCCTGGTCGGCCACAGCGCCGCCCTCGGCCAGGGCGTCCACCTGGATGCCCAGCATCTTCAGCACCGGCCCCGACACCTTGGTGAAGGCGCCGCTCTCGTCCTGCTCCCAATACCAGTCGGACGCCAACTCGGTCAGGCTGCGGTAGCGCGCCTCGCTTTCGCGCAACTCGGCGGTGCGTTCGCGCACGGTCTCTTCGAGCATCCTGGTGTGCAGCGCGAGCTGCCGGTACACGAGCCGCACTTCCAGCCTGTTGTGGATGCGTGTCGTCACCTCGGTCAAGTCGAGCGGCTTGCTGATGAAGTCTTTCGCGCCGGCTTTCAGTGCGCGCAGTTTGTGGCCAGGCTGAGACGTCAGCACGATGACCGGAAGGTAGGGGTCCGCATCGTTGGTCTTGAGGGCTTCGATGACCTGGAAGCCATCCATGCCGGGCATTTGCAGGTCCAGCAGGATCAGGTCGTAGTCGTTCTTGCGGTGCAGCGCGCAGACCTCGACCGGGTTGGTGCTCGCTGTCACGTGGCTGTAACCGGCCTCGCTCAGCAGGCGCTTGAGCATGCGCACGTTCACTTCCTGATCGTCGACGATGAGGATGCGGGCCGACAGGATTTCGCTGGTGGCGATCATGAGGTCTCGGCTTTCGAGGCGGTGGGGGTCGGGCGCGCCGACGCCAACTTCAGTGCGGCGTCAAGCGCTTCCATGAACAGTTCGATCTTGATGGGTTTCGTGAGAAAGCGGAAGAACCCCGCCCGCAGGCCATTCTCGACGTCGTGGCGCAGCGCATTGGCACTGATCGCGATGACCGGGATGTGCGCGGTGGCAGCGTCCCCGGCGAGCATTTTCATCAACTCCAGCCCGCTGATCCCGGGCAGGTTGATGTCCATCAGAACGACATCGGGTCGTGTCGCGCGGGCCACTTCGAGGCCGTGGCTTCCTTCGCCGGTGAGCAGCAGCCGCAGGTCGGTGCGGCGCGCAAGGATGCGCTGCATGAGCATCATGTTCGCCGGGTTGTCTTCGACGCACAGCACGGTGGACAGCGCAGTTCCGGGCACCGGCGCCTGACCGGGCCGGATGACGGCTGGCGCGCCCGGCGCAGTGTGCGCGGAGTGCGCGGCGGGCGCGGCGGGCGCGGGCCGCAAGGCCCCGGTGGTGGCCAGGTCGACCCAGAACACGCTGCCCTGCCCCACGCTGCTTTGCGCGCCGATAGCGCCGCCCATCAGCTCCACCAGCCGCTTGCTCACCACCAGGCCGATGCCGGTGCCCTCGATCAGCCCGGTTTCCCGGCCGAGGCGCTCGAACGGCTGGAACAGGCGATCGATCTGGTCCGGCGTCAGCCCCGCGCCGGTGTCCTCGACACGGATGCGGATGCGATTCTCATCCTGCGCGGCGCAGCTCACGCGGACGCTGCCGCCCGGCCGGTTGTACTTGATCGCGTTGGACAGCAGATTGATGAAGATCTGCTTCACGCGGGTGCGGTCCACGCACACCATGCAGGCGTCATCGAGCGGCGCAAAGCTCAGCCGGATGCCGTTGTGCCGGGCCTGCAGTTCGATCATGGCCTGGCAGTCGCTCAGCACCTCGGCCAGCGACACCGGCTCGAGCGCCATCGACAAGCGGCCGGACTCGATCAGCGTCAGGTCGAGGATCTCGTTGATCAGCTCCAGCAAGTACCAGCCGGCCTTGAGGATTTCGTCCACGCTTTCGCGTTGCTGAGGGGTCGGCGCGGGTGTGCCTGATTCGATCAATTGCGCGAAGCCGAGCACCGTGTTGAGCGGCGACCGCAGTTCATGGCTCATGCTGGACAGGAAGTCCGATTTTGCGCGGTTGGCCTGTTCGGCGGCCACCAGCGCCGCGGACAGGTCGACCGCAATGCGCTTGCGGTCGGTCACGTCGGTGGCCGTGCCCACCAGTTCGAGGGCCCGGCCCTCGGCGTCGCGGCGGAACACGGTGTCGCTGTGGCGCAGCCAGCGCCACTCGCCCGCGTGGTCGCGCAGGCGGTACTCGAACTCGAGCACTTCGTTGTCGGAGGCCGCGACGACGCTGTCCAGATGGGCCGCCATCGGTGCCACATCGTCAGGGTGCAGCACGAGCCGCGCAAAGCCCGGGCCCATCGCCGCGATCTGCTCGGCCGAATAACCGAGCGTGGTGCCCACATGGCGGTTGACCCACAGGTTGCGCCGCTCGGCCAGGCTGAAGACATGCAGCGTGTTCGGCATGATGTGGGTCAGCCGCTCGATGAAGCGTTGCTGCCGGTCGAGTTCCGCGAGCGCGAGCTTCTTTTCCGAAATGTCTTCGATGGCGGCAATGATGTATTGCGGCACGCCGTTGGCGTCGCGCAGCAGCGAAGCGGTGAGCGTTACCCACACGTGCCGCCCGCTCTTGTGGACGTAGCGCTTTTCAGTCGTGAAGGAGGCCATCTCGCCGGCCCGCAAGCGGCGCGCCTGGTCCTGGTTGCCGGCCACGTCGTCGGGGTGCGTGATGTCGGCGAAGGCGTGGCCCGTGAGCTCGTCAGCCGAGTAGCCGGTCAGGCGGCACATGGCAGGGTTGACGCGCAGCCAGCGGTTGTCGAGCCCGACATGGACGATCCCGATCGCGGCGTGCTCGAACGTGGCGCGAAACTGCTCCTCGCTGGCGCGCTGCGCCGCCTCGGCGCGTTTGCGTTCGGTGATGTCGTAGAAGCAGGTGATGGCGCCACTGATGTCGCCCCGTTCGTTCTTGAGCGGAACGACATTGACGACCAGGGAGATGCGCGAGCCGTCGGGCCGCTCGATATCCACCTCCAGGTCGTGCGCCGCCGGTGCTTGTCCTTTCAAGGTCCGGGTCATGAACGTTTGCGCGTAAGGCAGGAAGCTGCCGTCGGGCAAATACGTTTTGAACGAACCGCGAAACTGCTCATCGGTTTCGCCCGGCCGGGGTTCGCGTTTCCACAACTTCACCGCGCCGCGGTTGTAGTCCTGAATCACTCCCGCGCTGTTGCACGAGTACATCGCGATCGGCCCCCAGTCGAACAGCGCGCGGAAGCGCTCCTCGCTTTGGCGCAACGCTTCCTCGGCTTTCGTTCGGTCGGTGATGTTGGTGAACAGAACGGCCACCTTTCGGCTGTCCGGCCCCCCGAGTCGAAAAGCATAGACGTCGAACCAGCGGTTCAACGGTTTCGCCTCGTTGACCACACGCACCGCCTCACCGGTGAGCGCAACCTTGCCGTAAAAATCAAACCAGAATTCTTCAAGGTCGGGAACCAACTCGCGTATCCGCTTTCCCTGCGCGCTGTGCATGCCGCTCATTGTTTCGAAAGACGGATTCACCTCCAGATAGAGGTAATCGACCGGCTTGCCGTTCGCATCGAAAATCATCTCGATGATGCAATAGCCTTGATCCATTGAATTGAACAAACTGCGGTAGCGATCTTCCGATTCGCGCAACGCGCTCTCGGCCCGCTTTTGCTCGGTCACATCGCTCGCGGTGCCGAACCATTCCACGATTTCACCCGCTGCGTCCAGCAGCGGAATCGCATGCGAGAAGGTCCAGCCCAGGCTGCCGTCCACCAGCCTGACCTGATGCTCCAGCTCGAAAAGGCCCTTGGTCCGGATGGCTTCGTTGATGACGGCCATCACGCGCGGCTGATCATCCGGGTGGATGTATTCCGCAAGCCAGTTGTCGTTGGGCGCTGCCGTATCGGCGATGAAGTTCTGGCCATGGAGTTGAAGCATCTCGCTCCAGTCCGGGCTCATGCGGTACACCACGTCCGAGCTTGCCAGCACCAGCACGCGGAAACGCTCTTCGCTCTGGCGCAGCGCGTGCTCGGCCTGCTTGCGCGTGGTGAGGTCTTTGAAGACAACCGCGACACAGGCCTGCGTTTGCGCTTCGACGCGAAAGGCGTAAACCTCCAGCACGCGCACACGCCCCATTTCAAGCAGATCTCGTTCGATGCGGATCGACTCGCCGGTGCGCAGCACGGCGTCATAGGTGAGCACCCATTCCTCGGCGGCTCCCGGGACCAGTTGCCGGATGGTCTTGCCGACCACGTCGCGCACGCCCGATTGCAGCTCGAACGCCAGGTTGGCTTCGATATAACGAAAGTCCAGCGGCGCGCCGGCTTCGCCCACCACCTTCTCGACGATGCAAAAGCCTTCGTCGATGGACTCGAACAGGTTGCGGTAACGCCGTTCACTCAGGCGCAGCGCCGCTTCGGCCCGCAACCGCTCCAGTCGCGTCCAGATGCGCGCGGTCAGCTCGCGCGTCAGCTCGATCTCGTCTTCGCGCCAGTCATAGGCCACGGACTTATAGAGGCACAGCGCAAAGCGCCATTGCCCGTCGCGGATCAGCGGCACGCACAGGAACGATGCGATTTTCAGCGCGGCGAATTGCTCAGCGTCGGTGCGCGCATCGGTGACCGCATCGCGCACCACGATCACGTCGCCAGTGCGCGCCAGCGCTATGAATTCATCGCCGACAAAATCCGCCAGGCGATGCACTCCGACCAGGCTGGGCATGTCGTCAGCATGCCAGTCATGCCGGATCACCACCTGTTGCGCCGCCTCATCGATTTCGACAAACGCACACAGCGAGAGTTGCAGATGCGCGGCCAGTTTTGCGCCGATGGCCTGCATCATTCCGTCCACGCTCGTCCACTGCACGAGGTCGCGGCTGACCGACGCCAAGAACCCCAGATTCAGCTCCGCCCATGTGCGCTGGGTCACGTCGCGCGAAACACAAAGCAAACGCGCGGGCTTGCCATCCACGCCGGGAATCGGAGAAACGGCAACGTCCCACCACTTGGGTTCACCGCGGAACGTGCGAAAAAACCCGACGAAGCGCGCGGCCTGGCCTGCCGCCGCCGACACGACCGCCGCGCGCGCAGCCTGACGGTGCTCGCCTTCCCAGAACTCGATCCACGAGGTGTTCAGGAAGGGCCGGATGTCTTCGATGCCCAGCAGCGCCTGGCCGCTCTCCATCGAGAGCAGGCGGCCTTCCAGATCGAGCACCTTGATGCAGTCCGGGCTGCTGTTGACGATGCTGCGCGTGAACGCCTCGCGCTCGCGCAGTTCTGCATGCAGCGCTTCCATGGCCAGGCCGAACCGGACCGCATCTTCCATCAGGCTGCGCGCGACCTGTCCGTGCTCGAGCGCAGTGTCGAGGGACTGCACCGTCTGGTGCGCCGCCGATGCAAACCGGCCCAGACTGTTGAGCTGCCGCAGATCTTCGGCGTCGAACTGGCGGCGGCTGTCGTGGGCAATCAGCCACAGCGTGCCGACCGCTTTGCCGCCGACATGAAATGGAAGCAGCAGGCACTCTTCGGCAACCGGCGTGACCGGCAGCAAATAGGTGTAGCGCCGTTCGGGGCGCTTGAACAACAGCGGGGCGTTGCAATCGAGCACGTCGCCACAGGGGCCGAAATCTCGCGGCGTGCCGCCGCCGACCTGGGCTTGCCACAGGCCCGCAATGGCCGGCCAGAAGAAGCTCTTTTCATCTTTGCTCAGCAGGCTGATGCCTGCCGAGTCGGCCTTGAAGACCGCCAGCATCGTGTCGGCCAGCGTTTGAAGCACGCTGCGCGGCGCGTCTGCCAGCGCCTGGGCCAGCGTCGCCAGCGCGCGGTTTTCCGTCTCGTGGTCCGGCGCACGGCGCGGCCGCCGATTCAATTCACCGGTGGACAAAACCGCTTCCAAGGGCACCGGGCGCAAGGCTTGCGCGGGCGACCGATGTTCGGCGTGATGTCGCCCAAGGGCTTCGTCAGATGGCTGGCGCGGGCCGCTCATGCCGCCCCCCGATCCGGACTTTGGCTCAGCATGGCGGATTGCCTCAGCGCGGCACGATGCGCGCGCCGGTCAGCTGTTCTTGTGCCTCCACCAGCGCGGGCACGAACTTCTTGCCGTGGCCCAGCGCGCTGGCCAGCACCAGCGACTGGTGCACCGCCTCGCCCACCAGCGCCGGTGCGTTCAGGCTCTCGGCCAGGTGGGTGTAGTAGCGCAGGTCCTTGCGCGCGTTGTCGAGTTCGAACTTGAGCCCGCCCATGTCACCCTGCAGCGTTCTGGCCATCATCTGGAAAATGCCCGAGTTGACCGCGCCGGCCGACACCAGTTCGACCAGTTTGCCCAGGTCGACCCCGGCGCGCTGGCCCACCGCAAAGGCTTCGGCGGTGGCGGTGCAGATGGCCTGGGCAATGAAGTTGTTGAGCAGCTTGATGGTGTGGCCGGCGCCCGGCCCGCCGACGTGGAACACGTTTTCGGCAAAGCGCTTGAGCACCGGCTCCAACTGCGCGAAGGTCTCGGCCGTGGCGCCCACCATCACGTTGAGCTTGCCCAGTTCGGCCTCCACAGGCGTGCGCGCCAGCGGCGCATCGATGAAGCCCACGCCGGCGGCCGCGCAGCGCTCGCGCAGGCGCGTGGTCGAGTCGGGTTCGCTGGTGGAGCAGTCGACGATCAGCAGCCCCTTCCTGGCACCGGCCAGCAAGCCTTGCGGCGCGGTGACGGCGGCCTCGACCTGCGGTGAGCCGGTGACGCACAGGAACACGATGTCGCAGCTGCGCGCCAGCGCGGCCGGCGACGCCGCTTCGGTCGCGCCGGCGGCCAGCAAGTCGGCCACCCGCTCGCGATTGCGGTGCACCGTGAGCGCCAGCGCGTGGCCCTTGGCCAGCAGATTGCGGGCCATGCCATGGCCCATCAAACCCGAGGCGCCGATGAATCCGATCTTCTGCATGCGAGTCTCCTTGTGGTCAGGCGCCAAGCATGCCAGATGCGCTCCCCGCCTCGCTCGCCGATTCTCAGCGCGCCGTCTCCGGCCGGCGGCCGGGCGGGCCCTGGTCGAGCGCCTGCTGGCGCTGTGACTGCTGCTCGTACTCGCGCCGCTTGGCCGACAGGTACTCGGCGCGTTCCAGTTCATGCAGCTGCAGGGCAAAACGCTCGGTCAGTTCGAACCAGCGCGCCAGGGCCTGTTCGAAATGCTGCGCCGCAGGAGCGGGCGGGCCCTCCAGGTGCGACTGGATCGCCAGGTAATAGCGCACCGCATTGCGCTCGACGATGCCGCGCCGGCCTTGCACGTGCTCGGGCTTGCCGTCGGCGCCGGTGCCGATGACGGTGAAGCCGACCTTGCCGCGGCCCAGGGTGGCCAGATAGCTGTTCATCGCCAGGCGGCTCACGGTCGACGATCGGTAGGCGTAGGTGAAGCGCACGAAACTGCCCTGGGCGACGGGGATGGCGCCGAGCGTGATGCGGTAGTCGGCGGTGCCCAGCGGTCCGGTGGCCGCGGTCAATTGAATGTCCAGATGGTCGCTGCGGCTGCCCGACCCGTCGAACGCGAATCGCAGCGGGTAGGCCTTGTCGGGCGTCTCGAAGCCTTTGCGGCCGCTGTGCAGCGTGAGCCACA
This sequence comes from Methylibium sp., assembly GCA_031415135.1. GTDB lineage: Bacteria > Pseudomonadota > Gammaproteobacteria > Burkholderiales > Burkholderiaceae_C > LGRD01. The sequence continues at coordinate 3,780 of JANORB010000035.1, read as the reverse complement.
CCTGGCCCGCGTCGTGCTCGTGCGTGCAGGACTTGATGTTCAGGTGCAGCAGCACGATCTGGCACCAGTCGCGCGGTTCTTTCAGCTGCGCCGCCAGCTTGTCGAACGGCTGCGCGATCAGGGCATGGACTTCGCCGCGTGTCAGGTCGCCGGTTTCAAGCGATGTCACGAGCAAGGGCACGCCCAGCGGGCTGGCCTCGAGCGCGGCGCGCAAGGCCTGGTGGCAGCTGGTCAGCGCAGCGGTGGTGTTTTCCTGCGCCGCCGCCGGGCCGGCCAGCAGGCACCACCCGATCAGGCATTGGCCGAACAGGCGGCGCGCGGCGCGTGTCATGCGCAGGAGTCGGGCAGACATGCGGACCTCAGCGTTTGCGAAACACCAGCACATGCTGCCACGGCAGCGTGTTCGCGGTGCGCTCCCACTCCAGCGGGTGCGGCGCGGCCTCGGCGCGCACCTGCGCTTCGCTCATCTTGTGCAAGGGCTTGATCGGAACGCGCGGATCCTCGGCCCGGTACTCCACGAACACCAGCCGCCCGCCGGGCTTGAGCGCGCGCAGGATGCTGCGCACCACCTCGTGCGGAAACTCCAGCTCGTGGTAGACGTCGACCATGATGGCCAGGTCCACCGACCCCTGCGGCAGCTTCACGTCGTCGACCGCGCCGAGCACCGGAACGATGTGGGCCAGCGCCGGCCGCCGCGCCAGCGCCTCGAGCAGGCGCAGCATCTCGGGTTGAACATCGACCGCATAAACCTTGCCGCTGGGGCCCACACCGGCCGCCATGCGGCGCGAGAAGTAGCCCGTGCCGGCGCCGATGTCGGCCACCACCATGCCGGGCCGGAGCTTCAGCTCCTTGACCAGCAGGTCGGTGCGCTCCTCTTTCTCGCGCTGCTCGCGTTCCAGCCAGGCCGCCCCCTGCCAGCCCATCACGCTGGCGATCTCGCGGCCCAGGTAGCGCTTGCCGATGCCGTCGGCACTGGCCGGCTGCTTTTCATAGACGGGCTTGTCCGCCAGCGCCGAGGCCGGCTGCGCCCACGCGGCCGTTGCCGCACAGGCCCACGACAGGCCCAGGGTCAAGGCTCTGGCCCGCCTGCCGTGCGATGCAAAGTCGGAAAGCGTGAACATGCGTGGGCCGGGCCAGCCGGTCGTGGCAAAGGCGCTAGGCTACTCTTTGTCGAGAGACTATCGCCACCCACCGGAGACCCGGGTTGAAGCTGCTGCAAGTTGCGTGCGCCGCCACCTGCCTGTTCGTCGCCATCGAGCGCGGCGTGCAGGCCATCGAGCCACGCCGCGGCTCAACCGGCAACGTGGCGGCGAGCATCGAAAACTGCATCAGCCACGACTGGATTCACTTCGGCGAACGCGACCAGAGCGCGGTGCTCGATGATGCCGATCACCGCCTGGTGCGGGCCGAGATGATCCGGCGTTATCCGGTGGTCGCGGGCGACGGCTTCCCGTCGTCGCGCACGCTGCTGTGGCAAGCGGCCGCCGGTGAGCTGCTCTACATCGCCTTGGTCGACAACCCGGCCCAGCCCGGCCAGGCCTGCTTCAGCGCGACGTTTGTGGCGCACAAGTTCGATGCGACCCTGCTGCTGCGGCGCAAGTACCTGGTGCCGCAGCCGCCGTGACGGGCGGCGTGCGGTGGCCCCGGGTCACGCCGCCAGGTGATCTGCCAGCACGCGCGCCACATGCAGTGCCTCGCGGCCCGCGCCATCGGCGATCTGGTGCCGGCAGCTGGTGCCGTCGGCAATGATCAGCGCGTCGGGCGCCGCGCGCACGCCGGGCAGCAGGCTCAGCTCGGCCATCCGCATCGACACAGCGTGGTGCGCCGCCTCGTAGCCGAACGCGCCGGCCATGCCGCAGCACGAGCTTTCGATCAGCGTCGGCTGCGCATCAGGGATCAAGCGCAGCACCTGCAGCACCGGCGGCATCAGCCCGAAGGCTTTTTGATGGCAATGGCCGTGCACCAGCATCGGGCGGCGCGCCGGGCGCAGCGCGGGCCGAAAGCGCCCGGCCACGGCCTCGCGGGCCAGGAACTCTTCGAACAGCAGCGCCTGGCCGGCCACGGTACGGGCGTCGGCACCGAAGCCCATGGCCAGCATCTCGTCGCGCAAGGTGAGCAGGCACGACGGTTCGAGCCCGACGATGTGGATGCCACGCTGCGCCAGCGGCAGCAAGGCGTCGAGCAGCCGGCGCGCACTGGCCCGGGCTTCAGCGGCCATGCCCGCGGCGAGGTAGGTCCGACCGCAGCACAGGGCCCGGCCGCGCGCGCCGCGCGCCGCGTGCACGGTGTAGCCGCCGGCTTGCAGCACGCGCACCGCAGCAATCGCGTTTTCGCTCTCCAGGTGGCCGTTGAAGGTGTCGACGAACAGCACCACGGGTTGGTGTGCGGCCAGCAACTCGGCCTGGGTTGCAAGCCGCAGTGATGCGGCGCCGCGCCAGAAGGTGTCGTGCCGAAACTGCGGCAGCGAACGTTTGGCCGACAGGCCGAGCCAGCGCTCGCCCAGGCGCTGGAGCGCCGGCACGCGGTTGCGCAGGTTGAACAGCCACGGCACCCGGCTCGCCAGCGCGGCATAGGCCGGCAGGTGGGCGATCAGGCGGTCGGCCAGCGCCAGCCCATGGCGCAACCGGCGTTGCGCCAGCACCTCCAGCTTCATGCGGGCCATGTCGACACCGGTCGGGCAATCGCGCTTGCAGCCTTTGCAGCCGACGCACAGGTCGAGTGCTTCGTGCACCGCGTCCCCGGTCAGCGCGCCGGCGCCAAGCTGGCCCGACAGCGCCAGGCGCAGCGTGTTGGCGCGCCCGCGCGTGGTGTGCTGCTCGTCGCGCGTGACGCGGTAGCTCGGGCACATGGTGCCGGCGTCGAACTGGCGGCAGTGGCCGTTGTTGTTGCACATCTCGACCGCCTTGGCGAGGCCGCCGGTGGTGTCGCCACCGCTGCCTGGTTCGGTGGTCGTCTCCGTGGCAGGGTCGTTCTGCACGTTCCAGGCCGACCAGTCGAAGACCGGTGTCAGCGCGATCGTCTTGTAGCCCGGCGCGAAGCGAAAAAGGCTGGCATCGTCCATCTTCGGCGGGTCGATGATTCGGCCCGGGTTCATCAGGCCCATCGGGTCGAGCCGCTGCTTGATGGCGCGAAAGGCGTCGTTGATGCGCGGCCCGAACTGCCACGCGATCCATTCGCCGCGGCACAGGCCGTCGCCGTGTTCGCCGCTGTAGGCGCCCTTGTAGCGGCGCACCAGCGCGGCGGCTTCTTCGGCGATGGCCCGCATCTTCAACCCACCCTCGCGCCGCATGTCGAGAATCGGCCGCACATGCAAGGTGCCCACCGACGCGTGGGCGTACCAGGTGCCGCGCGTGCCGTGTTTGCGGAACACCTCGGTCAGCGCATCGGTGTAGTCGGCCAGGTGCTCCAGCGGCACCGCGCAGTCTTCGATGAAGCTGACCGGCTTGCCGTCGCCCTTCAGGCTCATCATGATGTTCAGGCCGGCCTTGCGCACCTCCCACAGCGCTTTCTGCGGTGCCTCGTCGACCATCTCGACCACGCTGCCGGGCAGACCCAGGTCGCCCATCAGCTCGACCAGTGCGCTCAAGCGGCGCCGCAACGCGCCCCGGTCGTCGCCGCTGAACTCGACCAGCAGGATCGCCTCGGGCGCGCCGATCAGCGCTGCGTCGATGGTCGGGCGGAAGGCATCATTGGCGCGCGCCAGGTCGATCATCGTGCGATCGACCAGTTCGACCGCGCTGGGCGCCAGCTTGACGATGTGCTGCGCCGCGTCCATCGCGG